>CAMZIS010000008.1 GCA_947307285.1 uncultured Peptococcaceae bacterium
AGCGGGGTCACGTCCAGCAGCAGCACGTCCTTGACTTCCTTGTTCAGGATGCCGCCCTGGATGGCCGCGCCCAAAGCCACGCATTCGTCGGGGTTGATGCCCTTATGCGGTTCTTTGCCGATGAGCTTGCGGATGGCTTCCTGCACGGCGGGGATACGGGTGGAGCCGCCTACCAGCAGCACGCGGTCGATATCCGCGGCGGTGAGGCCGGCGTCCTGCATGGCCTGCTTGGTGGGGCCGACGGTCTTTTGCACCAAATCGGCGGTGAGCTCGTCGAACTTGGCCCGGGTCAGGTTGTAATCCAGGTGCTGCGGCACGTTGTCGACCACGGTGATGAAGGGCAGGTTGATGTTGGAGGTCATGGTGCCGGACAGCTCGATCTTGGCCTTTTCGGCAGCCTCTCTCAGGCGCTGCATGGCCATTTTGTCGCCGGCCAGGTCCACGCCCTTTTCGCGGCGGAACATATCCACCAGGAAGTCGACGATGCGCTGATCGAAGTCGTCGCCGCCCAGGAAGTTGTTGCCGGAGGTGGCCTTCACCTGGAACACGCCTTCGTCCAGCTCCAGGATGGAAACGTCGAAGGTGCCGCCGCCCAGGTCGAACACGAGGACGGTGTGCTCTTCGGATTTATCCAGGCCGTAGGCCAGGGCCGCGGCGGTAGGCTCGTTGATGATACGCAGGACTTCCAGACCGGCGATCTTGCCCGCGTCCTTGGTAGCCTGACGCTGGGAGTCGGAGAAGTAGGCCGGCACGGTGATGACGGCCTGCGTGACGGGCTCGCCCAGATAGGCTTCGGCGTCTGCCTTCAGCTTCTGCAGGATGAAGGCGGAGATCTCCGGCGGCTGATAGCTCTTGCCGCCCATCTTCACTTCCACCTTCTGGCCCATCTTACGCTTGATGGACATGACGGTGTTGTCCGGGTTGGTGACTGCCTGCCGCTTGGCCACCTGGCCGATGAGGCGTTCGCCGTTGGCGAAAGCGACTACGGACGGGGTGGTGCGGGCGCCTTCGGGATTGGGGATAACGATAGCCTCGCCGCCTTCCATTACGGCGACGCAGGAATTGGTCGTACCAAGGTCGATACCGATAACTTTACTCATTGCTGTTTCCTCCTTTGCGGGTGTATGGTTGATTTAAATTTTGATCGTTGGGATTTATAGTGAACAGCTGTGCGCTGTATCTATCTTTTTGACGTGGGAGCCGCTTCACTGGCCCACCTGGACCATGGCCGCCCGCAGCAGCCTGCCGCCCCAGGTGTAGCCCTTCTGCAGCACCATGATGACTTTGTTGTGGCCCTCTTCCCCGGCGTCCACCTGGCTGACCGCGTGGTGCAGCTTGGGATCGAATTCCTGACCTTCGGCCTCGATCTCGGCCAGGCCTGAATTAGCCAGCGCCGTCTGCAGCTGCTTCATGATCAGCTCCACTCCTTCACGGTCGGCCGTGTCTTCCATGGCGGCCAGGGCCCGCTCGAAATTGTCCAGCACCGGCAGGAGCCCTTCGGCCACGGCTGCCGCGGCCTTGCGGGAGGCTTCTTCGTTGTCGGCGCGGCTGCGGCGGCGGAAATTGTCGAAGTCCGCCTGCAGGCGCAGAAACCTGGCGTCCAGCTGCTCTTTTTCTTCCATCAGCTTGGCCTGCTCGGCTTCCAGCTCCTTGTACTGCCGCATATAGTCTTCCAGACTGAATTCGGCCTCTTCCTCTGCGGCGGGGGCTTCCGCTGCGTCAGCTGCGGCTTCTTCCGCCTGGGCGGTCAGCTCTTCTTCGCTTTCCTGCACTGCGGCGTCCTGGAGATCTTTTTCCGTGTTTTCGCTCATTTTGCACCTCGGTAGTTTAGTGTATTATTGTTTACTGATTCATCGAAGACTATTTCTTTTCTTTGTCGGACAGGGAACTGGACAATTCGTGGGCTATCTGTTCCATCAAAGCCACTGTGCGTCCGTAGCTCATACGGGTGGGGCCCAGCACGCCTATGCTGCCGGCCTTTTCGCCGTTGATGAAGTAGTTGGCCACCACCATGGAGCAATCCCGGGCGCTTTCCACCGGCATCTCGCCGCCGATGGTCACGTTCAGCGGCCCTTCGCCGGCGCCCTTGTCCAGCAGCTCGCTGACGTTGTTTTCCTCATCCAGCAGGTCCACCAGGCCCCTCAGACGGGAAATGTCCTGGAATTCCGGCTGGGAGAGCATATTCATCACGCCGCCGGTAAATACCCGGTTGCCGGAACCCAGCTGCAGGGCGGTCTCCAGCAGACCAAGGGTCTGGGCCCGCAGGCGTTCCCGCAGATGCAGCTCGGTCATTAGGCGGCTCAGCAGCTCTACGCTGATGTCGTTGAGCTCTTTGCCCCGCAGGGCGTTGCTCATGGCGGTCTCTATACTCATCAGCTCCGTCGGGTCCACGGGATCGCTCATGTCCACCACCTTGTGCTGGACGATGCCCACCGAAGTCTGAAGCACGGCCAGGACCTGGCGGTCGTTCAGGGGAACCAGCTGAATGTTTTCCAGCCGTCCCCGGGAGCTGGCCGGGATCAGGGCGAAGGCCGGGTATTTGGTGAGGCGGGACATCATGTTGATGCAGGAGCGCATATAGTCGTCGATCTCGGAGAACTCGCCGGCCAGGGCTTCCCTGATCTGCTGCTTTTGGGCCGGGGTCAGCCTTTCTCGCTCCATGAGGTTGTCCACGTAGAAGCGATAGCCCTTGGCGGAAGGGATGCGGCCGGCAGAGGTATGAGGCTGCTCGATATAGCCTTCGTCGGTCAGGTCGCTCATTTCGTTGCGCACGGTGGCCGGAGACACGCCCAGGTCGTAACGCTTGGTGATGGTGCGGGAACCTACCGGCTCGGCGTTGGCGATATAGTCGTTGATGATAGCGCTGAGGACGCGTTTCTTACGTTCGTCCATTAGCTTCACCTCCACTGTTAGCACTCAACCCCTTCGAGTGCTAACCATATTCTAATTCCAGCCTCTGGAAATGTCAAGAGAAAATCTGACCTTTACGAAAAAAATTTGACCATACGCCCGCGGCAGCCTGGCTGTTGCCGGCCAGCCTTCCTGAAATATCCTTGTTTAACTGGTCGTATGCATGAACAGCAGTCGCAGCGGAGCTGTAACGCAGACATTTGCCGGCGATGATTCGGGAGGCGTACCATCGAACAAAGGGATCGCAGCGAGGTTTTGCTTATCATAATAAAATATGCTATACTGGTTTTGGCAAATAAAAAGCCGCCGGCCCGGCCGGCGCCACGGGAAAGACCATGATCAAACAAGTATAATAAGAGGAGGAAAAACCATGTACAAGCTCTGGGAGACCCTGGCAGACGCCAAGAAGCTCAAATGGGTGGAGCTTTCCCATCCCCTGAACAACGACAGCCCCTTCTGGTCCGGCATCCCCGAAGGCAGCGTGGAGCTGTCCAAGACCGTGTTCGACTGGGGCAATCCCATGCTGGAATGCCTCATCCAGACCTTCAAATTCCCCGGCCAGTTCGGCACTCACATCGATTTTCCGGGCCACTTCGTCAAAGGACTGGCCTTGTCCGAGGAATTCGGGCCGGAACAGGCCGTGTGGCCCCTGTGCGTGATCGACATCACGGACAAGGTAGCCAAAGACCCCACCTACGCCGCCACGGCCGAGGACGTGAAGGAATACGAAGCCAAGTACGGCCCCATCCCGGACGGCGCCTTCGTGGCCCTGCGCACGGACTGGTACAAGAACTGGCCCGACATGGACGCCCTCTCCGGCATCGCGGAGGACGGCAGCGAGAACTTCCCCGGCTGGTCCCTGGACGCTCTGAAATACATCTACGAGGTGCGTCACGCCGCAGCCAGCGGCCACGAGACCCTGGACACCGACGCCTCCAAGGAAGCGGCCAAGGCCGGCGATCTGGCCTGCGAGCGCTACATTCTGGGCCTGGGCAAGCTGCAGATAGAAGTGCTGTGCAACCTGGACAAGGTCGCTCCGGCGGGGGCGGTGATCTTCGCCGCCTGGCCCCGCATCGAAGCCGCCACCGGCCTGCCGGTGCGCGTGTGGGCCATCACGGAATAAGGCTCGTTGTTCACACAGCCCCGGCGCGGACAGCCGGATAATAAAGAAAGAAGGTGCATCCATGAAAAAGACCATGATCATGATCCTGCTGCTGAGCCTGGTCCTGCTGTTCGCCGCCTGCGGCGCGGACCTGAACGTTCTCGCCATCAACAACATCCAGCGCAGCGAGGACAGCATCACCGCCGACCTCACTTTCGACGGCAGCTACGAAAACGTCAGCGTGGCCTTCCACAGCGACGTGGACAACGACGCCTTTACCGGCACCGCGGATTACACCTGCGAGCTGGGGGCGGTGGAAGCGGGCCAGGCCTACCCGGTGGAAGCCACCACCGGCGGCGGCTGGACCTACAGCGGCGAATTCAGGATGGTTTCCATTTCCAACGGCCAGTTCAACATCGAACCGCCCGATCTGGCCGGTGAGACCATCGTCATCACCGTGCTGGACGGGGATACGGAGCTGATCAGCGCCGAATCAAAGCCTTGAGTCTCACTCTGACAAAGTAAAAATACAGGACAGAAAAAGGACGCCTTCGAGGGCGTCCTTTTTATTATTCGTTTTATGCTTTATACGAACTGCTCGAACACCAGATTGCCCAAAGCCACGCCTTTGGGCGTGAGGCGGATGGTGGCGTCGTCGCACTCGATCAATCCCTGATTCCGCAGCTGCCACAGCTCCAGGCGGAAGCGTTTCAGCGGGCTCACGCCGTAGCGCTGCTCGAAGGCCGCCACGTCCACCCCCCGCAGCAGGCGCAGGCCCAGGAACATGGCCTCGCCCATGATCTGCTCGATGCCGTAGTGCTCGTCCTCCGCCCAGGGCAGGCGGCCCTGCCGGATGGCCTCCGCGTAGATCTGCGGGTCCGGGGTGTTGGCGAAGCGGTGATCGTTCAGGCAGGAAGCGGCGGCGATGCCCAGCCCCAGGTAATTGTCCCGCTGCCAGTAGGCGCAGTTGTGGCGGCTCTCCCGGCCGGGACGGGCGAAATTGGCGATCTCGTACTGGAGATAGCCCTGCCGGGGCAGATAGTCCATGGCCAGCTCCAGCATGTCGGCGGCCAGATCGTCGTCGGGAGCGGCAAGGCTGCCCGCGTCAAGCGCCCGGCCCCAGGGGGTGTCCGGGTGGATGGTCAGACCGTACAAAGAGACGTGCTCCGGAGAAAGCTCCACCGCCCGCTCCAGGCTGTCCCGCCACTGGTCGATGCCCTGGCCGGGCAGGCCGTAGATCAGGTCCAGACTGATATTGTCGAAGCCGGCCTGCCGGGCCTCACGGACGGCGTGAGCCGTGCGCTCGCCGTCGTGGCCCCGGCCCATGGCCGAGAGCAGGTCAGGATCAAAGCTCTGGGCGCCCAGGGAGAGGCGGTCAACGCCCGCTTCGCGGAAGGCGATGAGGCGCGCCGGGTCCACCGTTTCCGGGTTGGCCTCCAGGGTGCATTCCGTGACCGGCGGCAGCAGGGAGAGCAGGCGGCCTATGGCCTCCGGCTCCATCAGGGAGGGAGTGCCGCCGCCAAAATAGACGGTGGAAAGGCGCGTCAGATCGGCCTTACCCTGCCACAGGGCCAGCTCCCGCTCCAGCAGGTCGGGATAGGCGGCGTAAAGCTCTCCGCACTCCGCCGCGGGAAAGCTCACGAAATCACAGTAATTGCATTTGCGCAGGCAAAAGGGTATATGGACGTAAAGCGAATCGATCCTCATAGGGCGCATATCCTCATAATGGCCAGCTCCAGCCCGTCGTTCATCTCCACCTTGCCGCTTTTGACGTCTATATCCACGGCAAGCAGGATGTCCAGGGCGCGGATCAGCTGACGGTATTCATAAGCCCTGGCGGACGCCAGGCACTTTTTCACCACGTAGGGGTTGAGAGCCGCGGCGGAGGCGATATCGGGCTGGCTGAAGCCCCGGGCGGCCATGTCCTTGACCAGCAGGATGTTGCGGTACTGGCCGGCCAGCATGCCCAGGAGCTTTTGCGGCGATTCGCCCTGACGCAGCAGACGGCGCAGGGTGTCCACAGCGGCGGCCGGGTCCCGGGCCACGGTCTGATCGGTCAGCTCGAACACGCCGGCTGCGGCGGTGGCGGCCACCACGGCTTCGGCGTCGGACTGGGTGACGCGGCTCTTTCCGGCGCAGTACAATATCAGCTTGTCCGCCTCGCTTTTCAGGGCGGCCAGACCTTCGGCGCACATCAGGCACATATAGGAGATCACGCCCGGCTCCGGCGTTTTGGCGGCGGCGTGGAGATAATTCCTCAGCCACAGCTCCCGGGCGCCGCCTTTGGGCGAGACGAATTCCACCGCCCGGCCCGCCTTTTGCGCCGCCTTATAGATGCGGCTGTTGCGGGCCACCTCGCCCCGGGCGATGAGGATGAGCACCGTGTCCGGATTGGGGTCCTGCATATAATCGAGCAAAGGCTCGATATCCACCGGCTCGGCCGCTTCCTCTGCTTCCGGCTCCGGCTCGTCCTTGGCTTTCTTCTTCCTTTTGGCGCGGAACCAGTCCGCGCCGCGGACGACGACCAGGCGTTTCTGCCCGAAAAAGCTGGCGGAATTAGCCAGCTGGGCCACGGCTGCCGGGTCGGTCTCGTCTCCGTTAAGGAGGTCCCGGTTCCACTCGTCCCCGTCGGGCAGGGTCAGCTGCGCGATGCGGCTCACCGCCTGCTCCAGCAGGAGGGTCTCCTCGCCCCAAAACAGATATACCGGGCAGGTCATGCCCAATTTCAGGCTGCTTTCCAGCTGCTGCATGCTATTTCTCCGTGGTCACGGCCAAAGCCTGTCCGTCAGTATAAACAGTGATCGCGCCGTCCGCATCGGTGCGGTACAGTTCTCCCCTGTTCTGCCAATATTCTACCACAGCTTGGTCCGGATGACCATAAGGGTTTTCCGCGCCTACGCTGATCACCGCCACATCGGCGTCGATCTGCCTGTAAAAGTCCTCGTCGAAGCCGGTCATGCTGCCGTGATGAGGCAGCTTCACAGCCTCGCAGACTATATCGTTATCCTCTGCAGCCTCCGCCAGGTCCACGCCCTTCGCGTCGCCGCAAAACAGGATCTCCACCTGATCCACCGTGAGCGTCATCACGATAGACGCGGCGTTGCCGTCTTCATAGTTATGGCCGGGAAGGGGGCTATAGATACATATTTCCGCATCCTCGCCCAAAGGCAGGCTGTCCCCGGCGAACACGGCCCGGGCCCTGCAGCCGTTGCGGGCCGCCGCCTGCAGCAGTTCCGCGTTATCCTCCTCCTCGGCTGCGCCGCTGTAAATGAGTTCGCCTACCGGCAATTCGTCCAAAACGCTGATCAGGCCGTCGCTGTGGTCCAGATCGGGGTGGCTGCTGACCATGAGATCGATATGGTCCAGGCCCAGGCTGCGCAGATAGGGCAGCAGGACCTGGGCGCCGATATAGCCCCGGTACTGAGGCAGGCCGCCGCCGTCGATCAGGGCGGTGCAGCCGTCGGCAGTGCGCACCAGGGCGCAGTCCCCCTGGCCCACGTCGAGGAAGGTGACCTGGGCCAGCGTCCGGGGCAGCGGCGAATCCCGGTCCACCCGTCCCCCGCCGGAGAAAAAGAGCGGTATCAGCAGGGCCAGGGACAGCAGACCGGCGGCAGCGGGACAGTTCCAGCGTTTCAGCCTGCGATAAGCCGGGGGCGCGGCCAGCAGGGCCGCGTAGACCGACAGCAGCCAGGGCAGGGAAAGGGCGCCGCTATAGCCGGATATATGCAGGGAACCCAGGAGCTTCGCTCCCCCTGCGAGCAGCTGCATGACCCAGACCGCGCCTTGCAAAATGAAGCTGGCCAGAGGCAGCCAGAACACGGAGGCGACGAGACCTGCCAGACACAGGGCCACCGCGATGCCTGCGGCGGCTATGACCAGGGGCGACAGCAGCCAGCCCCACCAGGGCACGTAGAAGAAATAATGGCAGATCAGTGGGGCCGTACCCAGCACCGCGGCCAGAGAATAGCACAGAGTGCCGCCGATGCTCTTCGGCGCCGCCTTCATCACCCGGCACAGCAGCGGACCCAGGGCGTACATGGCCCACACCGCCAGCACGGACAGCTGGAAGCCGACGGAAAAGAGCCACAGCGGACGCAGGGCCAGACACAGCAGGGCCGCCGCGGAAATGGAGCTGACCGGGTCGTTTTCCTCCATGAACAGACCGGCGGCCAGCAGGGTCAGGGCCATCAGGGAGGCGCGCAGCACGGAAGCGGTCCAGCCGCACAGGCTGAGATAAAGCAGCAGCACCAAAAGGGTCAGGCCGAAGCGCAGCTTCCGCCGGCCGAAACCGCTGCCGCAGACCAGAGCCACCAGCAGCACCAGATAGCCCACGTGCAGGCCGGACACGGCGAAGACGTGGGCCATGCCGGTAAGCGATATGCTGGCCCGGGTAGCCCGGTCCAGCCCGCTGTCGTCGCCCAGGAACACGCCCCGGACCAGGGCCCGCTGCTCCGGGCTGAAAGGAGCCAGCGCCTGCTCGAAGCAATGCCGCAGCCACTGGCTGAGAGAGCCCAAAGACAGGGCCGGGCCATCTTCGTCCACCCGCACCCAGCCGTGATAGACGGCGGAGACCTCGGCCGCTATGCCCTGCTGCGCCAGATATTCCCGGTAGTCGAAGGCGCCGGGATTGGCGTAGAAGTGATGCTTCAGGCAATAGCCCTCCGCGGTGATGCGGGAACCGGCCACCGGCGGCGGGCCTTCGGCTTTGAGATAGATATCGGCTGAGGCTACGGTCTCTCCTTCTACCCGCTCCACGGCCAGACGCAGGCGGTAACCGCCTGCGTCATCCACCAGGGGCGCGCCTTTGACCCTGCCGCTGACCTCCACGTAATCACCGGGCTCCACCGGCCAGGCATCGAGTTCTGCATATTGGGCCGCGCAAAGAAAAAAGCCCAGGGCCAGGCCGCACAAAAGCAGCGGCTGCCACCGGGTGAAACGGGTGATCAGACATAAAACAAATGTGAGGAGGGCGGCGCAGAGCAAGACCGCAAGCCCCGCGGAGAGGGCGGGACGCAGCAGGCGGCAAAGGAGGATGCCGCCGCAAAAGGCCAGCGTCAGCCCGAGCAGAGGTCGGCCCCGCAAAGCCTCGGGGAGCCATCGCTCAATAGACACAGATCTGCTCCCTGATTTTGTCCAGGGTAGCGTCGCCGATGCCGTCCACCCGGGTCAGCTGCTCCACCGAGGCGAAATCGCCGTGACTCTCACGGTATTCGACGATGGCCCGGGCTTTGGTCTCGCCGATGCCGTCAAGGGCTTCCAGCTGGGCTTCCGTCGCGGTGTAGATGTTGAGGGGCCCGGAAACGGCGTCTTCGCTCTCGCCGGCAAAGGGCACGTAAAGCTGGCTGCCGTCGCTGACGAAGGCCGCCAGGTTCACGTTATCCAGATCGGCTTCGGGCAAAGCTCCGCCCGCCGCCTGCACCGCGTCGTCCACGCGGCTGTCGGGAGCCAGCCAGTACAGGCCCGGCTCCTCCACCGCGCCCTTGACATGGACGGCGATCAGGCTGCCCTCATCCTGTACGGCCCGCAGGCCCGGACTGTCCGCGCCGGCCGTATCGCGCAGCAGGAAATCGGCATAACGGAACCCGCCCACGCCGGCCAGTACCAGCAGGGCGCCGAGGATGATGACCAGGGTACGCCGGGAAAGCAAGCTCTCCCGGGAAATATTGCCTTTGTCTTCGAAACGGCCCATCCCTCATTGCTCCGGGCAAAAACGCCCCTAACGAAAAACACACAGATATTGCAGCGGGCCGCAATATCTGTGTGCGTAAGATCAGCGACTATTTGGGGTCGGCGTAAGAGCAGCAGTAATCGACCCATTCCTTGACGATGATGTCGAAGGAAGAATTGCCGGGGATGCTGTAGGAATCGCCGGCTTTGTAGTTGTGATACTCGGTCTCGCCGGGCAGTTTGACGTCCATATCGCCGGCCAGCATCTCCATGACTTCGGGAGCGCCGGTGCCGAAAGAATAAGTGCCGGCCATCATGAAGCCCAGGGTCTTGCGATCGCCTTCCGGAGTATAGAAGGTACGGCTGGTGACCTTGCCGCCCTCATATACGTTGGCCTTGGCAACGAGTTTGACATTTTTGAAGTCTTCCATGATATTTCCTCCTGATTTTTTATCGCCCTCAGGCGTAGCGTACATCGTACAAGATGATTATATAATAAATAATGACCGGGCGCAAGAATTATATTACGCTATGGCGCAAGTACTAATCTTGCGCCCGTCGCGCAAGGATTATCTTACGCTCCAACATAAGTACCGGTCATGCGCCCGTCGCGCAAGGATTATCTTACGCTCCAACATAAGTACTGATCCTGCGCCCGTCGCGCAAGGATCATCTTACGCTCCAACATAAGTACTATCTTGCGCCAGCCTTGAAAGCGGACGCGGTGAAGCGGCCCCAGCGGCGATAGACGACGATGGAGGCCACAGCGAACAGGGCCACCAGCAGGAACATGGCGCGATAACCTGCCGCCGTGACCAGCACCCCGGCCAAGGCGCTGCCTACGGCGCCGGACAGGTCGATCATAATAAGATAAGTGCAGCTGGCCGCTCCCCGCCGCTCCGGCGAGGCCGCCCGCACGCTCATGGTCTGCACCGCCGGGGTGATGACGCCGAAGCCCGCGCCGTAGATCAGGCCGCTGATATCGAACAGCAGCGGGCCTTTGGCGCAGACCAAAAGCAGCAGACCCAGGACGAAGCAGGCGTTGCCCAGGATGATGGGCAGATTTTCGCCGTGGCGGTCGCTGTATTTGCCAAAGATGAAACGCACGCCCACCGAAGAGATGGCCCACAGTACGAAATAAAGTCCGGTGCCGCCCAGACCTTTGGCTTCGGCGTACAGGGCCACAAAGGAGCTGACCCCGGCAAAGGGCAGGAAAGCCAGAAAGATGATGATCCCGGCCGGCAGGGCGTTTTTGTCAAAGAAGGCGGAAACCCCTATCCTCTGCCGCCCCCGGCGGGACAGACGCCGGTAGCGCATGGCAAGAGCGCAGGCCAGCGCCCCTGCGGTCAATCCGGCGCACACCAGGAACATGGGCCGGAAGCCGTAGCTGTTCATCAGCCAGAAGCCCAGAGCCGGCGCGGCGGCCATGGGGAAGGCGGTCATCATGCCGAAAAAGCCCATGCCCTCGGCAAAGCGGCTTTGCGGCACCGTATCGCAGGCCACCGTGGTCAGTGAGGTGGAAACGCAGCCGTTCAACACGCCGTGGATCAGGCGCAGCAGCACCACCGCCGCGAGATACGGCAGGAAGGCGTAGCCCAGGCTGACCCCGACCAGTAGCGCAAGGCCGCAGATCAGCAGCAAACGGCGGCTGTAATGATCGCTGACGTAGCCGGCGAAGGGCCGGGCCAGCATGCCGGCGACGGAGAAGACCGCCGCCACCAGGCCCACGGTCATCTCAGTGCCGCCCAGGCTCTTGATATAAAAGGGGAAGGTGGTGATCAGCAGGTAGGGGTAGAGAAAGACCAGCAGATTGGTGGCGCAGACCAGGATGAAGTTTTTGGTGGCGAGTTTTTCTTTCATTGATGCAGCAACCATTAATGCTACAACCCAAAAAGGACCGGCGTGAACAGCGCCGGTCCCTGGAAGCCGTTGTTACTCTTTGCGCTCGTCGCCCCAGAAGAACAGGGCCACCGTACCGGGGCCGGTATGGCTGCCGATGGTGGTGCCGACATAGAAGATCTGCACCTTGCCATTGAGCTTGGGGAAGCGTTCCTCGATCAGGTCCGCCACCGCCCGGGCGTCTTCGTAGCAGTCGGACTGAGAAATGAAGCATTTGCCGTCGTAATCCAGACCGCCCTTGGCGTGCTGCTCCATGCGGGCCACGATCTCCTTGATGACCTTGGCCTTGGTGCGGATCTTTTCCCGGGGGCAGAGATGGCCTGCGTCGTCCATGTTCAGCAGCGGGCAGATACGCAGGGCCGTGCCGAACCAGCCGGCCGCCTTGGAGATGCGGCCGCCCTTGACGTACCAGGTGAGGTCGGTGGAGAAGAACCAGTGATGCAGCTCCAGCCGGTGTTCCTCCGCCCAGTGGTACAGCTCCTCGATGCCCATGCCCTCGTCGCGCAGGTCGGCCAGCTTATCCATGAGCAGGCCGTAACCGGAGGAAGCGCCCAGGGACTCCACCAGATAGAGCTTGCGCTCCGGGTATTTTTCCCGCAGTATGTCAGCGGCGGCCACTGCGGAATTGAAGGTGCCGGACAGGCCGGTGGACAGGGAAACATGGAGCACGTCCAGGCCCTGTTCCATAAAACTGCTGAAATAGTCCACGTATTCGCCCACGCCCACCTGAGAGGTGCTGGTATCGGCGCCCTGGGTCATGCGGCGGTAAAACTCGGGGAAGGGTATGCTCTGGCCCAGATCGTCCGGATATTCCACACCGTCCATGATGTAGTGGAAGCATATGTAGTTGATACCGCGGGACTGGAAGTATTCGTGGGTCAGGTCCGCGGTGGAGCAGCAGCTCAGGATATAATCTGCCATTTGGGCCTCCTTTTGTTCATATTATAAAGAAAATTACCCTCCGGTAAGTTTGTTTAATTATAGCATGCCCCTACCGGCGGCGCAATAGCGAGCGCTACGGCCTTTACATAATCTCAGCTGATTTTCACATTAGACCGGCATTCTCGCTGATTCTTGACAGACAGCCCCGTATCTAATAAACTGATAGAGAAGGTGATAATATGAACGTAGCCGTTATCGACGGCCAGGGCGGCAGACTGGGCCGCATGCTGGTAGAAGGCATCATCGCCGCCGGCATCGACTGCCGGATAACCGCCGTGGGCACCAATTCCATAGCCACCGCGGCCATGCTCAAGGCCGGGGCCCAGGCCGGAGCCACCGGCGAGAACCCCGTGCTGGTGGCCGCCCGGGACGCCGACGTGATCATAGGGCCCCTGGGCCTGCTGGTAGCCGATTCGCTGCTGGGCGAGATCACGCCTGCCATGGCCCAGGCCGTGGGCCGCAGCCAGGCCGTAAAGCTGCTGCTGCCGGTGAATATGTGCAACAACCGGGTGGTAGGCGCGGGCGTCCACTCCTTTGCCGAGCTGGTGAACAGCGCCGTGAGTGAGCTGGCCGAGCTGGCACGGAAGTGAGCTTTTTCCAACTGACAGAGGATCGATGCAGCCGCGAAGGCTAAAGGCCGGCCGAAGCCGGCCCGGGCCGGCGCGGCTTTTGCTGACGCAGGACTTATCCGGAGATATGACCGCTATGAACGACGAGCTGAAAGAAAAAGAAGAGGCCCTTTTCCGCTTTTTCACGGAAAACCCCCGGGCGGCGCTGGCTTTTTCAGGCGGCGTGGATTCCGCTTATCTGTTTTACGCCGCCGTCCATGCCGGCTGCGGCATACAGGCCTTTTACGTGGATTCGGCCTTCAATCCCGCCTTCGAACTGGCGGACGCCCGCCGTGTGGCGCAAACGTTGAAACAGGAGCTGAAGGTCGTCGAGCTGGATATAATGGCCTGTCCCGAGGCGGTGGCCAACGGGCCGCGGCGCTGCTATCACTGCAAGCGTGCCATCTTTTCCGCCCTGTGGCAGGAGGCCCGCCGCAGCGGCTTCGACCTGCTGCTGGACGGCAACAACGCCTCCGACGACGCGGGGGACCGCCCCGGCATGCAGGCCTGCCGTGAGCTGCAGGTGGTCTCGCCCCTGCGGGAGGCGGGACTGACCAAGGCCGACGTCCGGGCTCTGTCCCGGGAAGCCGGCCTCTTCACCTGGGACAAGCCCTCATATTCCTGCCTGGCCACCCGGGTAGAGCAAAATCAGACCATAACGAAAGCCCTGCTGCAGCGCATCGAAAGCGGCGAGAATATCCTGCGCGAGCTGGGATTCAGCGATTTTCGACTGCGGGTGCGGGGCGAAAACGCCCTGCTGCAGGTGACAGCCGCACAGATGGACAAAGCGCGCGGGGCCATGGATACCATAGAACAACGGCTGCTTACGCTTTTTCCGCAGATCAGTCTGGACGACGTACCCAGAAAGGGAAGCATATGAACGAGCTGCTGCGCATATTGCGCGCCGTGGAACAGGGCGAACTGTCGGTGGAAGCCGCCGCCCGGCAACTGAAGACCGAGCCCTTCGCCGACCTGGGCTATGCCAAGGTGGACCATCACCGGCGGCTGCGTCAGGGAGCGGCGGAAGTGGTTTACGGCGCGGGCAAGACTCCGGAGCAGATACTGGGCATCTGCCGCGACCTGTATCGCGACGGCAATCCCGTGCTCGTCACCCGCCTCGACGCGGAAGCGGCGGAGACTGTCGGCCGCGAGCTGCCGCTGGACTACCGTCCCCTGCCCCGGCTGGGCATCGTGGGGACGCAGCCCCCGCACGACACGGAGAACCTGATCATAGTGGCCACCGGCGGCACCAGCGACATCCCGGTAGCGGAGGAAGCGGCGGTGACCGCGGAGTTCCTGGGCTGCCCGGTAACGCGCCTGTACGACGTGGGCGTGTCCGGTCTGCACCGGCTGCTGGCCCAGCTGGACGTCCTGCTGCAGGCCCGGGCCGTGGTGGCCGTGGCCGGCATGGAAGGGGCCCTGCCCAGCGTCATCGGGGGGCTGGTGGACTGCCCCGTGATCGCCGTGCCCACCAGCGTGGGCTACGGCGCCTCTTTCGGCGGCGCCGCCGCCTTGCTGGCCATGCTAAATTCCTGCGCCAGCGGGGTCAGCGTGGTCAATATCGACAACGGCTTCGGCGCCGGATATCTGGCCGCCATGATCGGCCATATAGGAGAATGAAAATGCGGACCCTGTACTTTGATTGTCCCATGGGCGCCGCCGGCGATATGCTGGCCGCCGCCCTGTACGAGATCTGCCCGGACAAAGAGGGCTTTCTGGCCGCTCTGAACGGCGCCGGCATCCCCGGCCTGACGGCCGCCGTGGAGCAGGACGTGCGCGGCGGCGTCAGCGGCTGCCGTTTCCGCGTACGCATCAACGACGCGGAAGAAGAAGCGGCCCTGCCGCAAGACGGACACGGCCACGGACATGAGCACGCCCATGAGCACGCCCACGGGCACAGCCACTCTTCCCTGCCGGCCATCCTGGATCTGATCGCCGGCCTTGCCCTGCCCCAGCAGGTCAGGGACGACGTGTGCGCCGTCTACGGACTGATCGCGCAGGCGGAGAGCGCCGTCCACGGCTGCCCGGTGGAGCAGGTGCATTTCCATGAAGTCGGCGCATTGGACGCGGTGGCCGACGTGACCGCGGTCTCCCTGCTCATCCGCGCCATCGCCCCCGACCGCATCCAGGCCTCCCCCATCCACGTGGGCAGCGGCACGGTGCGCTGCGCCCACGGCCTGCTGCCGGTGCCGGCGCCGGCCACGGCCCGGCTGCTGGAGGGCGTCCCCGTCTACGGCGGCAGTATCCAAGGCGAGCTCTGCACGCCTACGGGCGCGGCTTTGCTCAAGTATTTCGTCTCCTCTTTCGGCCCTCTGCCCCGGCTTGCGGCGACAGGTATCGGCTACGGTCTGGGCAGCCGCGACATAGCGGAGGCCCCCAACCTGCTGCGGGCCATCCTGGGCGTATCAGCAGGCGAAAACGCCGGCGAAAATACCGGCGTAAACGCCGGCGTTTACGCCTGCGATACCGTATGGGAGCTTTCCTGCAACCTGGACGACATGACCGGTGAGGAGCTGGGCTTCGCTCAGGAAAAGCTGTGGGGAGCAGGGGCTTTGGACGTGTGGACCGCGGCCATCGGCATGAAAAAAAACCGCCCCGGCGTGCAGCTGAGCTGCCTGTGCCGGGAGGAAGATCTGGACGCGATGAAAGAGGTCTTTTTCCGTCACACCACCACCTGGGGCCTCCGGGCCCGGGAAAGCCGCCGCTTCCTGCTGCGGCGGCGGGAGGAAAGCCGGCAGACCGAGGCCGGGCCGGTACGGGTAAAGACCGCGGACACGGGCAAGAGCAAGCCGGAATACGAAGACCTGGCCCGTATCGCCCGCTCGTTGGACGTTTCCCTGGCCGAGGCCAGGCTGCTGCTGGACAAAACAGAAGACTGACGAACAAAGGCTGTTCTCTGCGGGGAACAGCCTTTTATAAACACAGGGCGGATACGGAAAGCTTTTTCGACAAAATCGACCTTGTCCCCGCGGCAAAAACTGTGCTATAATTTTCCCGTAAAACCACGCCAAACACAGCCGGAAACGGCAATAATAACCGAAAGGAGATTTTATCATGGCAACCGTAGAAGAACTGGTCAAGCAGTACGAAACCGATAAAGCCCTGCAGGCAGAGGTGCAGGCCATCCTGGCCGACGGCAAGGTCTCCATCAAGGAATTCATGGCCTTCGCCAAAAAGCACGACGTGGAGATCTCCATGAGCGACGTCCCCAAATACATGGAGCAGGCGAAAAAGCTGGGCTTCATCAAATAACAGCTTCCCCGCTGCTTTTATGACACGCGG
>CAMZIS010000009.1 GCA_947307285.1 uncultured Peptococcaceae bacterium
CTCTTTTTTCTTATCCGTATGACCCCGTTCAGAACCGCCAGCCCTCGGCCGTGGCGCGGACCAGCTCCTGCCGGAGGGCCCGGCTGAGCCAGCGTTCAAAGTAGCTGCCCAGGGCGGGCCGTTTCCCCTCTCCCTGCAGATCGGCCCAGGCCCGCCGGTAATCCAGGCCCTCAGCCACAGCTATGCCCTCGTAGCGGCCGCCCACGATGCTCCGCCACAGCAGCGCCCGCTCATCGCCGCGGGACTCCTCCGGCACGGAGGGGAAGATGAGCCGCAGCCTGGCCGCGAGCAGCTCGTCGGCTGCGGACACGTCGCCGGCTTCCGCCCGCTTTTCCGTTTGCCGCAGCTGCTCCGGGGCGGGCAAAGGCTGGCCGGAGGCCTGCTGCACTGCGGTGATGACGCGGATGGCCCGCGCCGTCTGTTCGTCGTCGAATCTCATATCCGTCCTGCCTTATTTCTTCTTTTTGGGCCGGGGCAGCTCATCGTACATGGCGGAAAGCAGGCGGCAGAGGAAGTCCCTGTCGTCCACGTCCTCTACCAGCAGCATGGCTTTGGCCCCGGGGTAGGGTATTTCCGCCGGCGCTTCCGGCATCAGTTCCCGGGCCGCTTTGGTATCCTTCACCAGCAGGCGGTCGTCGTAGATACCGCCCGCGATCCTGTCCTTATAATAAATGATATATTCGCCCATCATGGCGCGGCGGCTGACGCCGTCAAGACCGGACAGCTGCTCCATGATGAAGTCCAGATATTCTTTGCTCGAAGCCATATCTCCTCCTGTTCACTCCCCTGTCAGTTCCAGCTCCGGATCGGCCGCCACTGCCGGCAGCAGCGCTTCGGACACCTCGATATATTCCAGATGCAGGGTGTCTTCGATGCGGATGATGCGGGGCCGGTCCCGGTCGATCTGGCGGCAGCATTTGAGGGCGATACGCACCGCCGTTTCCTCGTCCTCCGCCACGCAGGGCAGGGAGGCGTCGCCCAGACAGTTGCAGGCCACGGCGTTGGCGTAGGTGGTCTCCCAATCCACCTGCTCCGCGGCCCGGCGGGTGACCACGTCGAACAGGCCGATGCCGATGCCGTTGCCGTGAGAGGCCTCGCTGACCTCGGTCAGCACCAGCTTCTGATAGCGGGGCACGGGCAGCACGAAGGTGTGCAGCACCGAGCTGCGGCCCAGGATGTTGGGGTCGAAGCCCGCGCCGGAGATCTCCTTGCCGATGCGGCGGCAGACGATGACGTCGGCCTCGCCCAGGCGGATGAAGGGCATCCGGCTTTTGGCGATCTGCACCAGCTCTTTTTCTTCCTCCACCAAAGTGGCGGCGGGCAGGGCGCGTACCAGACAGGTCCGGTCGTAGGCGTTTTCCACCAGGGCCAGACCGCCCCAGACCGGGGCCTTGGCCATTATCAGCCGGGCCCGCTCCTCGATGGCCGCCGCGAAGACGGAGAAATCCTCCTCGTGCACGGCGGAGCAGCCCTTGTGATTGCCCAGACCGATGACCAGCATCTTGCAGATGCCGCTTTGCAGGGGGCCGGTGAAATCCGTGTGCAGCTTCACCCGGTTGACGGGTAAAATGAGGTCCGCGGAAAGCGCCGCTTTGTCGAACCAGACCGGGGCGCCGTTTTGGCACCTGCCCAGCTCCACCGTGTCCACCTCGGTGATCACGGGCACGCCTAAGGCCTCTTCCGTTATGCCGTAGCCCGCCAGCACCTCTCTTTGCCCCGCCGCGGTGCCGCCGCCGTGGCTGCCCATGGCGGAGACGATGAAGGGGTCGAGGCCCCGGCCTTTGAGGAAGGCCGCCGCGGTTTCCACGATAAGGCGCAGGTTGCGGATGCCGCGGCTGCCCACGGCCAGAGCCACTCGGGCCCCCGCAGGGGGCGGGCTTAGCTCACAGAGGCGGGACAGCTCCCGCTCCACCGCGGCGGCCACGTCGTCTATCTGGTCTTCGTCGAAGCGCTGGCGCACCCGATGCATTTGCGGCAGGGGCCGGGCCAGGTCTTCCGGCAGTAATACGGGCATAGCTACCTCCCCGGGACGGGCAACGCGCCCGCCCTTCTTACTTTACCAGTATAACTTAAATCGTCCCGGCGGGCAACCGGCACGAAAAAAGGGAGCCCGAAGGCTCCCTTTTCGCAGGTCGAATCTGTTACAGCTGGCCTTTGTACCAGTCCTCGTGATGGAAGGGCACCATATCCTCATAGGGGAAATTGCTGCCGTCCACGGTCTCCAGATCGCTCCAGTCCACGCCCCAGGGACGCAGGAAGATCATGTAGGTGAACCAGTCCTGTTCGCTGTCGGAATCCACGTTGGTGCCTTCGATGCAGATCATGTCGTCCACCGCGCTGACCATGTCGTCGCCGGGATCCACCACCCAGGAGCCCTTGGACAGGGGCTCGTAGAAGGCTTCGCCGCTTTCCGAGACCATGCAGCCCTTGTCGGTGAGGCCGGACTGGAAGCTGACCTCGGCGGTGACCAGAGCCTCGTCTTCGCTTTCGTCATAGTCCCAGATGGTGACCGTTGCTTTATCGCCGTCCACCTTTATGTTGGCCACCACGTCGTAGCCGTTGTCCACCAGCTCCTCGTAGCCGCCGGCGCCTTCATAGATCACGCGCCAGCCGTACCACTGGCCGTCCCACCAGCTGTAATCGCCGGCAGCGGGAGCAGCGGGCGCGTCGCTGCCGGCCGCGTCTGCGTTGACCAGAGTGATCTCCAGTCCGCTGCCCATGACGTCGCTGAGCTGCATGACGCCGCCGGACAGGGTGCCGTCCAGCTCGGCGCCGCCGCCTTCGGCGTGGAAGGCAGTGCCGTCCAGGGTCCATTTCATGTTGTAGGATTTGCCGTCATAGTTGAATTTGGCCTTGCCGCCGTCCTGCAGGTCCATGGAAAAGCCGTCGGGGAAGACTTCGGCCACATCCATGGTGAAGCCCATCATCTCCAGGACGGTAGCGTCGTAATGCCCGCAGTTGGGGTCGGAGCTGGCGCTGCCGCCTCCGCCGCCGCAGGCGGCGAAAGTGAGGACCAGAGCGGCCGCTAAGATAAGAACTAGTATCTTCTTCATTATTATCCTCCTTGCTGTGGTTTTTCTAGGAACGGGCGCGCCGGTGCGGCGCCGCCTTTGCCAATGACGGAGTGTCTTTAATAATATGATTGTAGCATAAAGGTAATACTTTTGCAAACCTGAACACCGGTTCGACGCGGCTAACGTTTTTGCGGCGGCGACAGGCGGATAAAAATGCAGCTCCGGCCCATGTAACTGTATTTTTTGATTTTTTGACGAAACTTTTTATCCTTAACTGCCCTTATACAGAGCATTATACTGAAAAAAACATAACGTAGCTCGTCTTTAATGATCGGGCGAAAGAGAAACAGCGTTTTGAAGGACCGGAGGCCTGAGCCTCCGGTTCGGTGATTTTTCGAGGTTTATACTTTCGTGGAAACAAAACAGCAACCCACCCACCCTGAGCCTGCGGCGGCGGCTACGGAAACCGGCCTTCCCGACGGAGAAGCGGCCGACGTCATTGACAAAGAGCGTTTCGACACCGCCCCCGACGCCCGGGAGGCGGCCCTGGCCGGCGCCATGCTGGATCAGCAGGAACGCCGCTACCGCAAGCGCCTCTTCCTGACCCTGGCGGCCGTGGCCACCGTGGTCTTTGTCATTTGCCTGCTCTCGGGCCGCTACAACTGCACCAAGGCCGAGCTGCTGGCCTCCCTGGGCCACGGCCTGCTGCAGGGCGTCATCAGCGTGCTCAATCTGCCCGCCGAACACTGGGGCTGGTGGCAGCCCCTCTCCAACCCCATCGAAGTCACCTGGGGCCAGGACATCGACACCGTCATGTGGACGGTGCGCATGCCCCGCATCCTGGCGGTGATGCTCATCGGCGGCGGGCTGTCCATCTCCGGCGCCAGCTTCCAGTGCGTGTTCCGCAACCCCCTGGTCTCCGAAGGCATCCTGGGCGTGTCCAACGGCGCCTCCTTGGGCGCGGTGCTGGCCATCTTCTTCGGCTTCGGCCCGGCCCTGACCAGCCTGTGCGCCTTTGCCGGCGGCATGCTGGCCGTGGGGCTGGCCTATTCCTGCTCCAAGATGTTCCGGGGCAATCCCACGCTGGTGCTGGTGCTGGCCGGCACCGTGGTGGGCAGCCTGCTGACGGCGGGCAACTCCATCGTCAAATATCTGGCGCCCCAGGATACCAAGCTGCCCCAGATCACCTTCTGGCTCATGGGCTCCTTTGCCGGCATCTCCTGGTCCAAGCTGCGCTTCATGGGGCCGCTGATCCTCATCTGCTCCCTGGGCATCCTGCGCATGTGCTGGCAGCTGAACCTGATGGCCCTGGGCGACGACGAGGCCCGGGCCCTGGGCGTGGATACGGCCCGCGCCCGCAAGATTTTGATCTTCCTGGCCACGGTCATCACCTCCTCCGCGGTGTGCGTCTGCGGCATCGTGGGCTGGGTAGGCATGGTCATCCCCCAGATCACCCGCCTGGTGGTGGGCCCCGACGCCCGGCGGCTCATCCCGGCCACCTTCATGGTGGGCTCCATCTTCCTCATGCTGGTGGACATCGTCTGCCGCACCCTGGTGGTGACGGAGATACCGGTGGGCATCATCACCTCCCTCATCGGCGCGCCCATCTTCCTGGTGCTGCTGAAGCGGGTAAAGGAGGGATGGGCCTGATGTCTACGCTTACCGTTGAAAACGCCTGCTTCTCCTATGACGGCAAGACCGAGATCTTCTCCGGCCTCAGCTTTTCCATGGAGAACAAAGAAGTCCTGTGCATCCTGGGCCCCAACGGCATCGGCAAGACCACCCTGCTCAAAAGCCTGATGAACCTGCACCCCCTGAAAAGCGGCGTCATCCGGGTGGACGGCACGGACATCCGCCACATGCCCCGGCGGGAGCTGGCCCGCACCATCTCCTTCATCCCCCAGGCGGTGCAGTTCACCTTCCCCTACAAGGTGCTGGACGTGGTGCTGATGGGCCGCACGCCCCACCTGAACAGCATGGCCCGGCCCTCGGAGGAGGACTATCAGGAATCCATCGACGCCATCCGCCGCTTCCTGCTGCTGGACGAGCCCACCAACCACCTGGACTACGGCAAGCAGATGCAGACCCTGGACATCATCCGCGCCATGAAGGAGCAGAACGTGGGCATGATCATGACCACCCACAACCCGGACCACACCTTCATCGCCTGCGACAAGGTGGCCATCATGAACCACGGAGCATTCACCACCGTGGGGCCGCCCAACGAGGTGGTGACCAAAAAGAACCTGCGTGAGATCTACGGCATCGACGTGGATATCATCGATTATCACGGATCGGTGGAGCGCAAAGTGTGCATCCCCCTGCCCGGCGATCGCTGATATAAATACCAAATCTTATTCTTATGGAGGAAGAAAAGGGAACATGAAACTCAAAAAATGGATGCTTTTACTGCTGACCCTCATGCTGTGCCTGGCCCTGGCCGCCTGCGGCGCCGCTGAGGAAGAGACTCCGGCCGAAGAGCCCGCCGCCGAAGACGCCGAACAGCCCGCCGAAGAGGGCGGCGCCCGCGTCATCAGCGACTTTTACGGCAACGAAGTGGAAGTGCCGGCCGAAGTGACCAGCATCGTCACCGGCAAGACCGTCGTCACCCAGCTGGTGGCCCTGGTGGGCGGCACCGACTGCCTGGCCAGCCTGGGCGAAGGCTTCAACTACACCGACGGCATGCTGTGCAAGGCGATCTGCCCGAACTGAAGGACAACGACATGAACGTGGAATCCCTGCTGGAACTGAAGCCCGACGTGATCCTCATCTCCAGCCCCAGCCCGGACGGGAACGACGTGGGCAACCTGCTCAAGGAATCCGGACTGCCCGTGGTCTACTACAACCTGGCCAATTCCGAAGACCTGAAGCACGCAGTGCGCATGATCGCCGAGATCATCGGCACTGACGAGGCAGCCGCCAAGGCCGAGCAGTACGTGGAATTCTACGAAAACGCCATGAAGGAGACGGCTGAGGCCGCCGCCGCTTCCGCCGAGAAGCCCACCGCCGCCTATTCCCGCGGCGCCCGCGGCCTGTGCGGCGCCAACTCCATGCCCGGCGAATGGATGACCGGTCTGAACGCCGAGAACGTGGCCGAATCCCTGGGCATCGAGGCCTTCAACGCTGAAGTCACCGTGGAAGAATTCCTCAACGTGAACCCGCAGATCATCTTCTGCGAAGGTCCCCAGGCTGTGGAACTGCTGGCCGACCCCCAGTACGCCGGTCTTGAAGCCGTCCAGAAGGGCGCCGTTTACTGCGTGCCTTACGGCCTGGCCTGCTCCGGTCTGGCCACGGCGGAGAACCCCATCGTCTGGTACTACGCCGCCAACATCCTGCATCCCGACGTCTGCTCCTACGTTATGGACGCCATCGTGGCCGATTTCTTCAAGACCTTCTACGGCTACGAGCTGTCGCAGGAACAGATCGACACCATCCTCAACAAGTAAGCCATGAAGGGTTGGCTGAACTGGCGTGAAATAGAAAAGAACAACGACTGGGGCATCCGCGACAAGGACGACGCCACCGCCGCCATGTGGGGCAAAGGCGCCGCCAGCTGGGAGGAACGGGCGCAGCGGGAGGACGATTTCAACCGCCGCCAGGTGGAGGCCATGGAGCTTCTGCCCACCGACCGGGTGCTGGACGTGTGCTGCGGCCCCGGGCCCCTCACCCGCTGGATCGCGCCCCGCGTGAAAGCGGTCACGGCCTGCGACTTCAGCGAGAGCATGCTGGACTTCGTGCGGGAAAAAGCCGCTAAGCTCGGCTTTACCAACGTGGACTACCTGCAGGGCAATTTCTACACCCTGGAGCCCGGAGTCGACGCCCCCCTGTTCGACGTGGCGGTGACGCGGCATTCGCCGGCTCAGGGCGACATCCTGCGCTTCAGCCGCTGGGCCACCCGGCGCTGCTATTCCCTGATGGCCGTCTATCAGCCCCAGCAGCAGCGCAAGGCCGGCCAGACCAGTCTGTTCATCAAATCCGCCAGGGAGAACAACGGCGAACTCAACTGCGCCGCCCGGCCCGACGGCCGGCTCTACGGGGTCAACGTGCACTTCAATCTGCTCTACGACATGGGAGCCGATCCGGAGCTCACCTACGTCACCGAGGAGCTGCATCTGACCGGGAAGGACCCGCAGGAGATCTACCGCCAGACCCAGAAGAACCGCCCCTTCACCCATGAGGAATACGAATGGTGGCGGGAGATGGCGGGCGACCGGCTGCAGCAGCAGGGCGAGCTCTGGACCTTCGTCAGCGTCCAGAAGATGGCCCTGCTGAGCTGGGATCCGAGCCAGATCAAGTACTGACCCGCAGCGTGCGGAGGAAAGACAGGAGCGTCTGCGGACGCTCCTGTTTCTTTTTGGCGCGGGGGGCGAGGCGGCGGCCCCGCGGCCGATTGACGGGAAATCGCCCTTTTGCTACAATGAAGCGGGATACCTGCTTTCAGGAGGCGTTTATGAACGCTTATAAATTCATCAAATACTTCGGCCTGGGCTTTCTGCTCCTGGGCTGTATTCTTGCCGCCGTCAACCTGTCGGCCCGGGTCCGCCTCGTGGGCGCGGGCGGCGTGCTGCTCATGGTGGGGGCCATCTTCGCCCTGGTGGGCGGCATCTTCTTCGCCATCGGCAGCCTGCTGGACGGCAAGAGCAAAAAGATACTGAAAGAGGGAACGCCCCATCAGGGCAAGATCGTCGACTACGACTACGACCACAGCGTGACCATGAACGGCAGCCCTCTGGTGGAGCTCGTCGTGCGCTATTTCGACGAGGAAGGAAAGGTGAAGGAGGCCGTCATCCCCACGGGCAGACCCAACCGCAGGGCCTACCCCAAAGGCGCCACCGTGGCCTTCCGCACGCTTGAGGGCAAGGCCGCCCTGGAGGGGAAGCCCACGGACGAGGCCCTGCCCGGGGAGGAACGACTGCTGCAAAGCGGCTGCGACCCCTCCGGCGCCGCGCCCCGGCTGGGCGTGCACTGTCCCAACTGCGGCGCTCCGGTCAACGTGCCTCTGGGCATGGGCGAGGTCTGCCCCTACTGCGGCACCGTGCTGCGGCTGGACGATCAGGGCCGGCTGCTGTAAAGCACGTGAAAGACGAACAAACAGGAGCGTTCCCGGACGCTCCTGTTTTCTTACCTGTTTTCTTAACGGAAAAATAATCTTTTCCCCGCTTGATTCTTAAGGCCGGGCCGTGTACGATAAAAAAGCCCGCGGACGATCACGAAAGCCAACGGAAAGGAGGAGGGCCATGAAAGGCGCGCTGCTGCTCATCTATGATTTTTCCACCGTGCTGCTGCCCTTTGCGGCTCTGTTTCTGGCCCGCCGCCGCCGTTTTCCCCACCGGCCCGACGGCTACCGGACGGGCTTGGCCCTTTTCGCCCTCTATCTGGCCTTCACCCTGCACGTCACCGGGGCGGGCACCCTGTTCGACGGACTGAACTACGGCTTTGCGCCCCGGGCCTATCAGATAAACCTCATCCCCTTTTCCCGGGAGATGGACATATCTTATCCCGGCAACCTGCTGCTCTTTATCCCCTTCGGCTGGCTGGTCCCCCTGATCTGGAAAAAATGGGACCGCCTGCCGCGGGTGGCCGGGGCGGCCCTCGCCCTTTCCTTCCTCATCGAAGCCAGCCAGCTGCTGAACAACCGCTTCTCCGACGTGGACGACCTGATAATCAACACGGCCGGGGCCCTGCTGGGCTACGCCCTGTTTTGCCGCACTTCCCGGCCCAAGGACCGACCCCGGCCGGAAGCGTCGGCCTGGGAGCTGCCCCTTTACACCGCCGTCATGCTGGCGGGACATTTCCTCCTCTTCGACGAGCTGGCAGCCGCCTCCCTGCTCTACGGATTTTAACAGAAAAAACAAAGGCTTGAGCGCGAGGCTCAAGCCTTATTCTACGGCGGACAGCAGCCGCCGCGTATATTCATGCTGGGGGTGGTCGTAGACCTGCTCCACCGGGCCGCTTTCCACGATGCGGCCCTTTTGCATGACCATGACCCGGTCGCAGATCTGGTAGATCACGTTCAGGTCGTGGGAGATGAAAAGATAGCTCAGGTCCAGCTCCCGTTTCAGCTCCAGCAGCAGCTTCAAGATCTGGTCCTGGATGGTCACGTCCAGGGCGCTCACCGGTTCGTCGGCGATGATGAGCCGGGGCCGCTGGATCAGGGCCACGGCGATGCTGACCCGCTGCCGCTGGCCGCCGGAGAGCTCGTAGGGCCGCCGGCGGGCGTATTTGGCCTCCAGCCCCACCCGCTCCAGCATATCCAGGACCCGGCGCTTGCGCTCGGCCTTGTCGTACTTGCCGAACAGACGCAGGGGCTCCTCCACGATCCAGCCCACGGAACGGGCCGGATTGAGGCTGCTGAAGGGGTCCTGGAACACCATCTGGGGCCGCTTGGTATAGTGGGTGATGGTGCCGGTATAATCTTTATTGATGCCCAGCAGGGCCTTGCACAGGGTGGATTTGCCGCAGCCGCTTTCGCCCACCAGGCCCAGCACCTCCCCGTGGTCCAGCTCGAAGCTGACGTCGTGCAAAATCTGGTGCTTGTGCTTTTTGCCCAGCAGGCTGCTGTCCGTGTACCAGACGTTCAGCTTATCCACTTCCAGAACTTTATCCGTCATTGCCGCCGTCCCTTCCCCCGGCTGGGGATGGCCGCCACCAGCCGCTGGGTGTATTCATGCTGCGGATCGGAAAACACCTGCTCCGCCGGGCCGGTCTCCACGATGCGGCCCTTGTACATCACGGCCACCCGCTGGCACAGCCGCCGCACCACGCTCAGGTCGTGGGAGATGAAGAGCAGGCCCACGTCGCTTTGCTCGTTGATGCGCAGCAGCAGGTTCAAGATCTGGGCCTGCACCGTCACGTCCAGGGCGGTGGTGGGCTCGTCGCAGATCAGCAGCTTGGGCCGGCTGATGAAGGCCGCGGCGATCATGGCCCGCTGCCGCTGGCCGCCGGACATCTGGTGGGGATATTTGCGGTAGGTGGTCTCCGGGTCGGGCAGGTCCACGTGTTGCATGACCTGCAAGGCCAGGGCCTTCCTCTGGCGGGCGGTGAGCTTGCTGTGCACCCGCAGGGATTCTTCTATCTGGGGGCCCACCCGCATCAGCGGGTCCAGGGAGGTCATGGGCTCCTGGAACACCATGCCCACGTCCTTGCCCCTTATTTTAAGCAATTCGCTTTCCTTGCAGGACAGGATATCCAGACCCTGGAACAGGATCTGGCCCTCCGTGCGCACCCGGCCCCGGTCCAGCAGGCCGGCGATGGCCAGGGCCGTCACGGTCTTGCCGGAGCCGGATTCGCCCACCAGGCCCAGGCGTTCGCCGGGAGCCATGGAAAAGCTGATGCTGTCCACGGCCTTGGCGCCGTCGTCCAAAAAGGTTATGCTCAGGTCTTTTACTTCAAGCACGGTCCCGCCTCCTTCTGCCGCCCAACCCGTCGGCGATGAGGCCCACGCCCAAGATCAGCAGCACGATAGCGCAGCCGGCGGACAGGGCGTACCAGGGCGCGGAAAAGAAATAGGTCTGGGCCTCGGACAGCATCCGGCCCAGGCTGGGGTCCGGCGGCTGCACGCCGATGCCCAGATAGCTCATGCTGGCCTCAGCCAGCACCGCGTTGTTGAAGCCGATGGCAAGGGAAGAAAGCAGCACCGGGAAGGTGTTGGGCAGGATGTGCACGAAGAGCACCCTGAGATCCTTCGCGCCCATGAGGCGGGCGTTGGCCACGTATTCCTGGCTCTTGCAGCGGGCCACCTCGCCCCGGACCAAACGGGAAAAGCTGGGGATGAACAGCACGCCCAACGCGATGATGATGCGGTATTTGCCCGCGCCGATCAAAGAGATGATGACCAGCGCCAGCAAGATGCTGGGGAAGGCGGTGATGATGTCCGCCGAGCGCATCAGCAGGTCGTCCAGCCAGCCGCCGTAATAGCCGCAAAAGCCGCCGATGAGCACGCCGCACACGCCGCCGATGAGCACCACGGCCACGCCGATGAGGAAAGTCGCCCCGGCGCCCTGCAGCACGCGGCTGAAGATGTCCCGGCCGAAATTGTCCGTGCCCAGCAGATGGGTCAGCGACGGACTTTGCAGGCGGGAAGCCGGGTCCATGGCGTTGGGGTCGAAGGGCGTCCACAGCCAGCCCATGACGATGAGGCCCACCATGGCGCAGGTCAGCGCCAAGCCCAATATCAGGTTGTAGTTGCGGCGTTTCTTCATCGGTCAAGACGGATGCGGGGGTCGATGTACTGGTAGGAGATATCGGCCAGGAAATTGATGATCACCACCAGCGAGGCGATGAGCACCACGATGACCTGGACCACGGGGAAATCCCGGTTGGAGATGGAAAGCAGCAGCAGCCGGCCGATGCCGGGCAGGCTGAACACCTGCTCGATGATGATGGAGCCGGCCACGATATCGGCCAGGGTCACGGCCAGGAAGGTGATGGTGGGGATGACGGCGTTGCGGAGCACGTGGTGGCGCAGCACCGAGCCGCGGCTGCGGCCCCGGCTGTAGCCGGTGCGCACGTAATCCTGATCCAGCTCCTGCAGGATGCTGGAGCGCAGCAGCTTCACGCACATGGCCGCCTTGGGCAGGGCCACGGCTAAAGCCGGGAAGATCATATAGCGCAAAAAAGCCCCCATGTCGGCCCGCCAGGAAACGTAGCCGCCGGGAACGAACCAGCGCAGCACCAGCCCGAACAGGTAGGTGAACAGGATGCCGATGAAAAAGGCGGGCACGGACATGACGATCTGGTTGAGCACGGTCATGGCCTTGTCCACCGGGCCCCCCTCGAAGCGGGCCAGCAGCACGCCGACGGGCAGGGCCAGCACGATCACCAGCAAAAAGGCGAGGCCGGACAGCCAGGCCGTGACCTGTATCTTGCCGGAGAGCACGGTCTCCACCGGCTGGAAATAGCTGTAGGACAGGCCCAGCTCGCCTTTGAAGCAGCCGGTGAGCCAGTGCCAGTAGCGGGCCAGCACCGGCTGGTCCAGACCCAGCTCGGCCCTGAGGGCCGCCACCCGTTCCGGGGTGGCTTCGGAGCCCAGCATCTTGGTGGTGGGGTCGCCGGGGATGACCTGGAAGGCGAGAAAGGCCAGCAGGGATATGATAAGCAGGGTCAGCAGCAGCAAAGCCAGCTTTTTCAGGACGTAACGCAAACCTTTCTCACCTCCTTGGCAAGGAAGCCGGCGGGAACGTCAGTCCCGCCGGCCTTTGGAATCAAGTTGTATCAGTGATTATTCGCGGAAGCCCACGCCGGACAGGTCCATGACGTAGAGCGGATAGAAGCGGTAGCCGGTAAGGGCCGGGTTGATGGCCACCAGATCGGCCAGGTCCTGCACGTAAACGTTGGCGGCCTGCTCGGTCAGGATGGTCATGCACTCCTGATAAGCCTGGAGCTGGCTGTCTTCGTCCTTGGCGGAGATGGCGCGGTTGAAGGCGTCGTCATAGGAGGCGTTGACGAAGTTGATGAAGTCCTTGGGGCTGGCTGAATTGAAGCGCTCCAGCATGGCCCGGGCGGTCATGGTGGAAGCGTCCATGCCGCAGACGGTGGACTGGAACTTGCGGCCCTGATAGACGTCGGAATACCAGGTGGCCCATTCCACCTGCTCCATCTTGGCATTAACGCCCACCTTGCTCAGCTGGTCCACCATGATCTGGGCCGCGTCCACGTGAGGCGTGTAGTTGGAGGGCACGGTGATGGTGAAGCTGAGGGGATGGCTTTCGTCGTAGCCGGCTTCGGCCAGCAGCTCTTTGGCCTTATCCGGGTCGTAGGGATAATAGTCGGTGAGCTCGTCCATGAAGTACTTGCCGAAGGCGGGGTACATGGAGCTGCCCAGAGGCACGCCGGCGCCGTCGCTGGTCATGTCGATGATCTGCTGTTTATCGATGGCGTAGCACAGGGCCTGACGCACTTTGACGTCGTTGAAGGGAGCGTCGGCGTTGTTCAGATACAGGGCCTGCACCAGGTTCATGGTGCCCTGGAGGATGTCCATATTGCCCAGCTCGGCGCACTGGGAGGAGGTCAGGTGGGCGCAGAGGTCCACCGCCCCGCTTTGCAGGGCCATGACCAGAGCGGAGCCGTCCTCGATGATCTTGAAGGTGACCTTGTCCAGCAGGGCGGGCTCGCCCCAGTAATCCTCGAAGCGTTCCAGGATGATGTTTTCCTGAGCGGAACGGGAGACGAACTTGAAGGGGCCGGTGCCGATGGGGGCGGTGTCCTGCTGCTCGTAGCCGGCGGGCAGGATGGCCACGGTGAGGTAGGCCAGGAATTCGATGTTGGGTTCCTTGAGGGTGATGACCACGGTGCTGTCGTCCGTGGCTTCCACCGAGGCGATGGAATCAAGGCCGTTGACGATGGGCGTGCCGGTATCCAGGCCCGCGGCCCGGGAGACGGACCAGACCACGTCCTCCGCGGTGACGGGGTCGCCGTTATGGAATTTCACGCCCTCTCTGAGGGTGAAGGTGAACTGGTCGCCTTCGTCGTTGATGACGTATGAGCTTGCTACGGCCGGGACCAGGTTGCCGTCGGTATCCGGCTTCACCAGGCCTTCGAACACGTTGAACAGCACTTCGCGGGTGCCGGCGGCGCCGGAGGACTTATGGGGGTCCAGGGAGCTGTCCAGATCGGCGGCGATGCCCACGGTGATCTCACCGCCGGCTTTGGCGTCGCCTTCAGGCGTGTCGCCGTCATTGTTGCGGCAGGCGCTGAAGGCCAGCACCAGCAGGAGACAAAGCGATAAAACAAAGATTCTTTTTGCGTTTTGCATGGGGATCTTCCTTTCTGTCGCATATTCTGTCGCATATGGTATAGGCGGCGTTTCCGGGAAACACCGATAATACGCCATTTTGATCAGTATACCTTCGCAGTATAAACCGAAGCCTGGATAAAAGCAAGGTTTATTTTCTTTTCCGCCCGAAAAAACGCCCTTTCCCCTCCTTTCCCCGGGCCGGGATCAGGGGCGGATTTGACTTTGCCCCGGCCATGAGATACAATTAAAAGACGAGCATAAAGAGCAGGGAGAACTATGAACATCCTCAACAGCCGCTTCGTGCGGGTGATCAACGGCTTCATCAACGGCATGAACCGCCGCTATATCAGCACCTTCGCCACCAACGGGGCCTTTTATCTGTTCCTGTCTCTGTTCCCCCTGGCCATCCTCATCAGCTCCATCCTGCCTTACACGGGGCTGACCTACCAGACGGTGCTGGATTACTTCGCCGGCTTCGTGCCCGAGCCCATGACCGCCCTCATCAACCAGATCGTCACCGACATCTACGGCAAAAACGTGGCCGCCCTGTCCCTGTCCGCCCTGGTCACGGTGTGGTCCGCGGCCAAAGCTTTGGCCGCCATCATCAAGGGCATCGAGATGATCACCGGCGACCTGGACGACGACTTTTATCTGAAGCGGCGGCTGCGGGGCAGCCTCTACACCCTGTTCATGCTGGCCGCGGTCTTCCTCTCCCTGCTGCTGATGGTCTTCGGCAAGAAGATCTCCGGCATGCTGGAGGCGGCCTGGCCCTTCATGAACAGCCTGATCACCTTCCTGCTGAAGGAGCGCTACGTCAGCTCCTTCATCCTCCTCACCGTCATCTTCCTGCTGCTCTACCACGCCGTGCCCCGCCGTCCCGAACGCTGGCGCCACCTGCTGCCGGGAGCCGTCTTCGCCAGCCTGTCCTGGCTGCTCTTTTCCTGGCTCTTCTCCCTGTACATCTCCTGGTCCGGCAGCTACAGCATCTACGGCCGCCTGGCCACCCTGGTGCTGGCCATGCTGTGGATGTATTACGTGGT
>CAMZIS010000010.1 GCA_947307285.1 uncultured Peptococcaceae bacterium
CTGATATGCAGAGGAATGCCGGGCGCGTGACGCTGGCATAAGCGAAATACACCAGGATCGGAGACAATTAAGGCATCGGGACGAAGGATAGCGAGCTGCTCCAGATAAGCAGGGAGGGCTTTCAAATCATCATCCCGCAGAAATGCGTTTAGAGCAAGGAAAAGGCGCTTGCCCATACTGTGGGCAATGCCTATCCCCTGCTCTATTTCTTGCATATCAAAGCCAGAATTGGCTCTTAAAGAGAATTCACCGGCTCCTGCATAGGCTGCATCAGCGCCGTAGATATAGGCAAAACGCAGCTTTTCCAGATCGCCGGCTGGCGCCAACAGCTCCGGGCGCTTCAATGCGGCGGTTATGCTCACAGGTCTCCTTCTCCGCCCGCGTTATGCTCTTCCAATGTAGTGGAAAAGCGAGTGGTGCCGTCTTTCTGACCCCAGAAATACAGATAATCACTTTCCTGAGGCCACAGAGCAGCGTCGATGGACAACAGACCGGGAGTACAAACCGGTCCGGGGGGCAGCCCTGTATGCAGATAAGTATTGTAGGGCGAATCTATCTTGATATCTTCAGTGGTCAAATCAAGCTTCCACTGGCCCATGGCATATTCCACCGTAACGTTTGACTGGAGCATCATATCGATGGCCAAACGGTTATAAAACACGCCGGCGATCAAAGGACGGTCCTCGTCCGCAACTGCTTCCCGTTCCACGATGGAGGCCATGGTCAGCACCTCCGAGACCGTCATGTTTCTGGCCTTGGCCTGCGCATCCCTCTCATCGGTCCATACAGACTCGTCAAAGTACTCCAGTAGCATGTCGATGATGGTAGCGACGTCCCAAGACGGATCAAGGTAGAAGGTTTCGGCAGGAAGGAAGCCCTCCAGGCGGTTCTCTACCGGATCCGCAGGGATGTAGGGATAACGCGAAAAATCACCGTTTTTGACATAGTCATAGAATTCCTCGGGTGTACATATCCCCAGTTCCTCAAAGGTAGCTACGATATCCTTGATCCGCTGTCCTTCGGTGATGGTCAGCTTGATCTGATCGCCGACACTCACACCGCCGTTGATCAACTGTTCACAGACATCTAGCATACTGTATTTACCAGGCTCTATGGTATAATCACCGGCCTTGAACATACCGTCCAGTCCATGCTGGCGGCTGAAGAAACGGAAAGCATAACTGTTGGCTATCAATCCGTTCTCTTCCAGCACCTTTGCAATGGATGCGGTGCTGCTTCCGTCTTCGATAGTAAAAGCAGTCTCTTCGTCCAGAGTCTGATCGGCAGTCAGATAACGTGCACCGAAGAATCCGGCAACGACAATAATCAGCAATATGATGCATAGCGTCAGTAAAAACTTTCTCATATGTTCACCTCCGGTAGATGGATAAATTATACAATATTATTGTTATTCTGACAATAAAAATCGGACCGTCTAAAAGACGGTCCGTAAATAATAACTCCGTTCAGTCGTCAATTTCGTCATACTCGTCGTCGCTGCCGTCCGAATAGCCCTCATAAACGTCAGCCACGCGCTCCCACTCTTCATCGCTCTCTATATCGAACAAGACTTCCTCGCCGTTTTCATCTTTGCCAAAACGCATGATAACGGCTTCATCTTCATATTCTTCGCTGATCGGGATAAGGACGGCATAACGTTCGTCGTCTACTTCCAGGAAAGCTTCTACCTCAAATTCGTGCTCCAGACCTTCCTCATCGATTAAAATCAAGGTTTCGCTCATCACGTTATTACCTTTCTGATAGAATTCATATGAGAAGTATTATCAGTATATCAGTCTTTAACAATAATGTCAAAGCATTAAAATCATAGCTGATCTGATCCGCCATTATTGGCCAAATAGTCCAAATAGCCCTGGAGCACGAATACGGCGGCCATTTTATCGATGACCTTTTTACGCTTTTTGCGGGAAACGTCGCCTTCCAGCAGGTATCTTTCCGCAGCCATAGTCGACATGCGCTCGTCCCGATAAACGATGGGAATGCTTATTTCAGCTTCCAGCTGATCTCCGAACTGACGCACCATATCAACAGACGGGCCGGCGCTGCCGTTCATATTGAGCGGAAGACCGATCATTACCTGCTCGGCCTCGAATTCCTCTATTAGTTTTTTAATTTCTATGACATCAGAATCGGGATCGCTGCGTTTTACTGTCGTGATCCCCTGTGCGGTCCACCCCATGATATCGCTGACCGCAACGCCTATGGTTTTAGTTCCAACGTCCAATCCAATAATTCTCATACATGCTCCTTCAGGCAAAAGAAATGCAAAACCAGGGGCAGGCTGCAGCGCAATATCCGCAGAACAGGCATTTTTCCTCATGCCAAACAGCGCCGTCTTCGCTCAGCGTTAAGGCGCCGTTTGCACAGCGTTTAACGCAGGCCCCGCAAGCGTGGCAGTCGTCAAAAATCAGTCTGCGTGAAAGCATTCGGCATTGTTCGGCTTCCGGAGGATCTTCACCGTGCAGCCACCCAAGATTTGTAAGTAATTCAGTTTTGTCTTTGCAGCCGACGGCAACAGCATCTGGCAAAGGCTGAGCGAACGCCCATGTCAAAGCCTTTTTAGCCTGATTCATCAATGAACCGCCGCCGATAGCTTTCATGGTGTAAACACCCTTGCCGTTGGCTTTGGCCAAGGCTATGCCTGCCAGCATGTCCTCTACTCCACCGTCCAGGATGCCGACGCCGGTATAATTCAGCATGCAGTGGATTACGTCGACCTCCGGGTCGACGGCCGCTGCAGCTACAACGGCAGCACTGTGGGAGGATATGCCGATATTCTTAATTACGCCGTTTTTTTTGGCGTTACGCAGGACCTGCCAGGCTCCGCTTCTGCTTTCAAAATCCGATCTGTTTCTGATCTCGTGCAACAAAAAAATATCCAGCATATCTCTGTTCAACGCCAGTCTGGCCTCTTCAACAGCAAAAGCTGCCGATCTGTCGTCAGGAGCGAGGGTCTTGGAGGATATGATTATACTCTCAGGCTTCTTAAATCGCTGCAGTGCCAGTCGAATATGAGCATAATTGCGGTAATACTCAGCTGTATCTATGAAATTAACACCCAGTTCAAAGGCACTGAGTAAAAGAGCTGCTCCCTGCTCCGGGTAAAGGTTTGCGCCCAATGGGCCCATAGTCAGGGAACCGAAACAGTAACGTGAAACGGTAAGGCCCGTATTGCCAAGTAGCCGATATTCCATATCAGTAAAAACAGGGGCGGGAAAACCCGCCCCCTTTTGCTACTCCTCGTTTTTTAAATAGAAGGATACCAACTCTTCCAGCAAGTCGTCGCGTTCGACGCGCCGGATCAGGCTACGCGCCTGTTTATAGCTGGTGATATAGGCCGGATCTCCGGAAATCAGGTAACCAACCAACTGGTTGATCGGATTATATCCCTTTTCTTTTAACGCAGCATAGACCGTATGAAGTACCTCGGCCGGATCCAAGGCTACTTCAGCAGGCACATCGAAGCACATGGTCTCATCACCGCTGAAACTGCCAAATGTAAATTCGGATCCCATAAGCTCCCTCCTATCAAACCAGCCTTGATGATAAAATCTAATTCAACACGGAGCTGAATATTCCTGCCTGTTTAGTTAAGTGAGGTTTTCGCCAGGTTGCGACCTAAATCCAACGCCTCGCTGATTTTAGCTGGATCCGTATCCTTTCCGCCTGCCTGGGCCATATCGGGTCGGCCACCGCCGCTGCCGCCGCAGACCGCAGCAACCTGCTTGATGAGCTGCCCGGCGTGTAATTTCTTCTGTGCGCCGCCATTAACGGATATGACAAATGCGACTTTGCCGTCCATGGGCGCAGCCAGAATAATAGCAGAATCCGGCAGATGATCACGCATAGTGTCCATGGTCTGGCGCAGGGCGGGAACGTCCTCGGCGCTGACAGAGGCTGCAAGCACTTTGATACCGTTTACATCATCGGCCTGCTGCCACAGCTCGCCCAAGGCCTCGCTGTTCAATTTGGCCCGCATCTTTTCATTCTCTTTGGCCAGATTCTTATTATCAGCCAAAAGCTGTTCCAGACGCTTTTCCATGTTGGCCGGAGTGGATTTCAGAGCTGCGGCGATAGCTTCGATGCGTTCATCCTGCTCACGGTAATATTGCAAGGCGCCGAATCCGGTGAGACATTCTATACGGCGCAAACCGGAGCCGATTCCGCTCTCACCCAAAACCTTCAAAGAGCCGATATCGCCGGTATGGGTGCAGTGGCAACCGCCGCACAGCTCCCGTGAAACATCACCCATGGATACCAGACGCACGATGTCGCCGTACTTATCGCCGAAGAAAGCCATAGCGCCGGTTGCCTTCGCCTCTTCTATCGGCATGTTTTTCCAGTCGATGGTATGATTCTCCAGGATGGACTGGTTTACAATATCTTCGATCTGATGCAGCTGTTCAGCAGTTAGAGGCTCAAAATAGTTGAAGTCGAAGCGCAGGCGGTCGTTGGTGACCAGGGAACCGGCCTGGTGTACGTTATCGCCCAAAACCATACGCAAAGCGCGATGCAGCAAATGAGTGGCGGAGTGATTGCGCTCGATCGCGCGGCGGCGAGCGGAATCGATAATTGCCTCAACTTTATCTCCTACCTGCAGTTCGCCGTTCTCCAGGCGGAATTGGTGTACCATAAGCTGATTATGCATTTTCTGGGTGTCCAGTATCTCAGCCTTACCGATCCAGCCTGTATCGCCTATCTGACCGCCGGATTCCCCATAAAAAGGAGTAACATCCAGAGTCAGCCAGCCTTCCGCACCGGCAGCGACCTTGTTGACACGATTTCCGTCAACAACAATGGCTGTGATCTGCGCCTGGCAGCTGTCTTTGTCGTATCCGACAAATTCGGACACGGCTACATCAGACAGAAGCTGACCCAGGACGATAGCAGAATCAGCGCCAGCGGCATCCTTGCGCGCAGCCTTCGCCTTGACGCGCTGTTCTTCCATGCATTTGTTGAATCCGTCTTCGTCGAGAGTGAAACCGTACTCCTCGGCTATATCTTTTGCCAGGTCCAGCGGGAAGCCATAGGTATCGTAAAGCATAAACAGATCGGGACCGGAGATCACAGTCTGGTTGTTCGCTTGCATACGCGCGGCGATATCGCGTACGATCTTCATGCCGGAATTGAGGGTGACATGGAAGCGTTCTTCTTCCATGCGGATGGCGCGAACGATGTTCTCTTCCTGCTCGAGCAGCAACGGATACTGATCGGCCATGGCTGCCTTTACGTAGGGGAACATCTTGTAAAGGAAGGGCTCAGTCACGCCCAGTACGATGCCGAAGCGGGCAGCGCGCCGCAGGATACGGCGAAGCACGTAGCCGCGGCCTTCGTTGGAAGGCACGATGCCGTCAGCAATCATAAAGGAGCAGGAACGGGCATGGTCAGCGATAACCCGGAAGGGGAAACCGCGATGATCGCCGTGATACTCTTTGCCGGTCAACTCCTCTACCCCGCGGATCAGACCGCGCATAATATCGGTATCGTAATTGGAATCTACCTGCTGCAGGATGGAAGCCACACGCTCCAGACCCATACCTGTATCGATAGAAGGACGGGGAAGCGGGGAAAGAGTGCCGTCTTCGCTGCGTTCGAACTGCATGAAGACCAGATTCCAGATCTCCATCCAGCGGTCACAATCGCATTCGCCGATACCGCAGACCGGCGCGTCACAGGTATACTTTTCGCCGCGGTCAAAGAATATTTCGGAGCAGGGGCCGCAGGGGCCGGTATCGCCCATCTGCCAGAAATTGTCGTGTTCTCCCAGGCGGAAGATGCGGCTGGCATCACAGCCGGTGATTTCCTGCCACAAAGCAAAAGCTTCGTCGTCATCTTTATATACGGTAAAATACAGCCTGTCCTTGGGTAAAGCCAGCCATTCTTCTCCGGTAAGGAATTCCCAGGCAAAGCTTATGGCTTCGCGTTTGAAATAGTCGCCGAAGCTGAAGTTGCCCATCATTTCAAAGAAAGTATGATGTCTGGCAGTACGGCCTACCGTATCCAGATCGTTATGCTTGCCGCCGGCGCGTACGCAGCGCTGAGCAGTGGTAGCGCGGCTGTAAGGCCTTTTATCCACTCCCAGAAAAACGTCCTTGAATTGGACCATTCCCGCATTAGTAAACAGCAAGGTATTATCGTTAAAAGGAACTAAAGACGACGAGTCCACACGAGTATGTCCTTTGCTTTCGAAGAAGGTCAAAAACTTCTCGCGGATCTCGGCGGCAGTCATGTACTTCATATCACGATCTCCTTTGATTATATGATCCTGCACATTTGTTTATTATATCACGCAAATCTCGGGAAATCACGCTTTTTTTGCTGTTTTACGTTATTTTTGCACCAACTATGCGTGACCAAAGATATTGCAGGATCAGTACTCCCGCTGCGGTCACCGGCACGGCAAAGATTGTTCCAGCTATGCCAAAAAACCACCCGCCGGCCAACACGGCCATAACGGTGACCAGCGGATGGAGCCCTACTTTTTCCCCCATGACCTTCGGCGTTATGACGATGCTTTCCAATTGCTGGATAATTACAAGTCCGACTACGGTGAGAACTGCTTTTCCGGTATCAGCGGATAACGCAACGATAACGGCAGGGATCGCGCCAATGAAAGGACCGAAATACGGTATCAGGTCGGCTAATCCCATAACAAAGCCCAATGCTAAAGCATTTTCCAAACCGATGCACCAGTAAAAAACCGTGGATAAAAAGGCCACTGCGACAGAAACCAGCAGATAGCCTAATACGTACTGCCGCAACAGGTGATCTACATCTCCGGCTAGTCGCAGCAGCGCAGCCCTTTCGTTTGTCGGCAACCACGAGGCTATCCTGCGTCCTTCGCTGCCGCTGTCTCGCATGACATAAAAGGCCAGAAACGGAGTGAGCACCCCATAAAAAGCAGCCCGAAACACTGCGCCTACCATGAAACCAGTATCTTCCAATACCGACGTGACCTTACTTGTGATAATATCATCTATCGCAGACGAAATACGGTCTCCGATATCACGCAGCAAAATGCTGTTTATACCTGCCGCAAAGCTGTCAAAGGCCGACCGCAGCTGCTCCAAAATATCAGGCAGCAACGCTAATAGGCTCTCGAACTGAGCGTTAATTATCGGCAGGCAAAATGAGATCACAGCTGACAGCAGGATATAAAAATACACAAATACTATGATAATAGCCGCGTCATCTTTGACCTCCAGTTTCTCCAAGTATTTTACAGAAGGCTGCAGTATATATGCCAGCAAAACAGCAAGTATAAGAGGTGTTATTATGGGCCACAGGTATGATATGCTGCAGATGAGCAACGCCAGAAACAATATAAAACCGCATATTCTGACTGATCTGTTGCGCACCGATCTACCTCCTATGTAAGGGCGGATACCCGCCCCGTTTTACTTCATGCGGTTCAGCATGGTCTCCCCTACCGCGCTTAAAAAATCTCCAGCGTCCCTCGTCATTCGGGAGGCTTTAACCTTTACTTTACGGGCAGGACTCTTGTTGTTCCTGGTATTGTGCATCATGGATTGCCCAGCATAAACGCCCAGCATTCCCAACATCGAACCGGCTAGCATCCACTTATATCTTTTTCCATCGCCGTTCAATCAACATCACCTCCTAATTTGCCGCATTAAAATCGTATAAACCCGCCATCCTTATCCGCTTCCACGCTGTCCCAGCTTACAACTGAACGACGGTCGGCAACATCCGCCAGCACACCGCCGGATATCTCCAATGCTGCTACTCTGCCTTCATCCAAAATCACGTCGGAAATAACTCCCAGATCCTTCCCCTGTGCAGAACGAAGCAAAGCACCACGCCAGGCCAATAACGTATCGCCTTTTGCGCGCAGCCTTTTCATAGACGATACATCAGCTATAACGCTATTGATTCCGATAGACTCCACAGCTGAGGCCGGCAACAGCATCTGTCGGGAAAAAAGAGTATCTCCGGAGACGCCAAAGCCCCGTATCCTGCCGCTAATAGGATCGCCGAAAATATCGCAGATACGCCCCGCGCTTTTGCCGCTGGAGTTATCACGAACCGTCAGTCCAAGCAGTTGCCTCCCGGTCAGCATTTTCATCACCTCGCCTATATTTTTGTCTTTTGCAATAAAAAATAGCCGTCAAATCGACGGCTATTTTCTTCCTGTTTTGTTCTATCGCTCGAATCGGCCTCCGCCTAATAATCGTTCTCCGTCATAAAATGCGGCATATTGGCCGGGAGTAATGCCCCATTCCGGCTGATCAAATCTCACAAGAGCTGCATTTTCCGGCAGAGGGATCAGGGTCGCATTGCTCAAAGCGGCCTTATGGCGCACCCTGATCAGACATTTCAGTTCGTCATCAGGTTTAGGTATAGATTGGAAAACGCATCCGCTCAAAACAGCCTCTAATCTATACAGCATTTCACGCGGACCGATGATCAATTTATTGTTTGCAACATCCAGTGACAAAACGTATGCTGGACAGCCTAAAGCGACATCCAAGCCGCGGCGCTGGCCGATCGTGTAGTTAAAAAGCCCCTTATGCCTGCCTACACAATTGCCGTCCGCATCTATTATATCGCCGGGCCGGTCCTCGATACCGTTTTCACGTAAGAATGCTCGATAATCATCGTTCAGAATAAAGCATACGTCAAAACTGTCCCGGCGCTCAGCAGAGCAAAGCCCGCGCTCAGCGGCCAGCCTGCGCACATCCGACTTATTCATATCAGCAAGTGGAAACAGACAACGGGAAACTTGCTTATGGGAAAGCAGCGCTAAAAAATAGGACTGATCTTTGGCCGGATCGCCGCAGGTCAAATAGTACATTTTCGACTCCGGATCATAGTGTTTTTTTACATAATGTCCGGTTGCGATCATATCGTCGGGATGCTCGCACAGTTCGTTTAGAGCCGCAAACTTAATCAGTGGATTGCAGATCAGGCAAGGACTGGGCGTGAGCCCTGCGGCATAATCGGCAATGAAACTATCTACTATTTGATGTCTGAATTCCTGCTTTAGATCAATTATCCGATGCTCTATTCCCAATTCGCCGCATACCTGTGCCGCCGCTTCGGGCGCAACGCCAAAGCCGGTATCGACTGTTACGCCGATTACTTCATAACCCTGTTCCTGCAGCAACAAAGCGGAGACCGAGCTGTCCACGCCGCCGCTCATGCCCACGAAGACGCGGCAACCGCTACTATTTGTTTCTGAATTAACAAGCATAATAATCCCGATTGTTCACTTTTTGCTTTTGATGTCGTTCAAACGCTGCAGCAACTCGCCGATCGCTTTTTCCCGCCCGTTTTCAGATGGGTGATAGTATTGGGCTTCCGAAAACTCTTCCGGCAGATAATCCTGGGGAGTGAAATGTCCTGGGAAGCTATGCGGATACTTATATCCTTTACCGTGTCCCAGGCGTTCAGCTCCTTTATAATGCGAATCCCGCAGGTGAAGCGGCACGCCGGAAAAGGGCTTTCCATGTATATCGTCTATTGCTGCGGATATTCCCTCGCTGCAGGCATTGGATTTAGGCGCACAGGCCACGTAAACCGCAGCCTCAGCCAATGGGAGTTTTCCCTCGGGCCAGCCCACGAAATGCACCGCCTGAAGCGCCGCATTTGCTACGACCAGAGCCATCGGGTCGGCCGTGCCGACATCTTCAGCCGCGCAGATAATGATACGACGTGCGATAAATTCCGGATTTTCTCCAGCTTCACACATACGGGCCAGCCAGTGTAAAGCTGCGTCAGGATCCGAGCCGCGCATGGATTTGATAAAGGCGGAAATCACATCATAGTGCCAGTCGCCGTCCTTATCGTAACTGACATTGCGCTGCTGGATGCTTTCTTCCGCAATGGCAAGATCGATCCTGCGCACACCGTCAGAGTCAGGCTGCGTCGTCTCTACGGCCAATTCAAGCGCGTTATAAGCGGTCCGTGCATCACCGCCGCAAACGTCGGCCCAATGACGCAGAGCGTCTTCGCTGATTTCCAGATCGAAGTCCTTTAATCCGCGCTCATCTTCCAGACAACGCTTCAATAAAAAGACAATGTCGTCTGGCGTCAGAGACTTCAATTGAAATATCCGCGAACGGGAAAGCAGGGCGCGATTGACTTCAAAGAATGGATTTTCCGTTGTTGCTCCGATCAGGATGATAGTGCCGCTTTCCACGGCGGGCAGTAAAGCGTCCTGCTGAGATTTATTGAAGCGGTGTATCTCGTCGATAAACAGGACCGTGCGGCGACCGTAGAGCTTTAGTTCTTCATCTGCGAATTTCAAAACGCCGCGGATATCAGCGACACCGGATGTAACAGCGGACAGCACCTTAAAATTACTGCTGGTCGAATTAGCTATTATTTGCGCCAACGTAGTCTTTCCGGAACCGGGCGGCCCGTAAAATATAACCGAGCTCAGACGGTCGGCTTCGATAGCCCGACGCAAAAGACGCCCCGGACCGATTATCTCCTGCTGGCCTACGAATTCGTCCAGATCGCGCGGACGCATACGAGCCGCCAAAGGTTGGGAACGCTTGATCTTATCGCTATTTGCCTGTTCGAACAGATCTGTCATTTTTCAACTCCGGCAAGACAGCGGATTACATGGCCGGCCATCATCAGCCCCATGACTGAAGGCACAAAAGCAACGCTGCCGATGGTGTCAGGTTCCGCAAATTGACGCGCAGGCGTTTCGCTGCTGCAGCAGACAGCTATCCCCTCGTTTATCCCGCGCTGCCGCAACTGACGCCGGATCGTGCGCGCCAAGGGGCAGTTACCGGTGTGGCTGATATCGTCAATACGCAGTTTTGACGGGTCCAAACGGCGGCCGGCACCCATGGCTGAAATAATGGGAACGCTGTTCTGCCTGGCATATTCTATCAGCGCAATTTTGCCGGGAACAAAATCGATAGCATCGCAAATAAAATCGCAGCCGGTGACCAGGGAAGCGGCATTATCCGGCGTTATATAGTCGCGCACCAAATGCAGCTGGATATTCGGATTGAGATCGGCTATCCGTTCAGCAGCGATCTGCGTTTTGAATTTACCGATCGTTGATCGTAAAGCATAGAGCTGACGGTTTAGATTACTCTCCGTCACAGTATCGCTATCGATTAATGTCAGTTCGCCGATGCCGGAACGAGCCAGGGCTTCACACAGATAAGAACCAACGCCTCCCAGGCCGCAAACGGTGACATGACTGGCCGCGAGTTTCTCCTGGGCTTCCTTCCCCAGCAGTAATTCCTGACGCTGATATATACTCATGACTTGGGTTTCCTCATTTCATCCAGCAGGCGCTGAAAATAAACAGGCAGTTCGCTGTCAAACTCAAGATACTCGCCGCTGATCGGGTGATCAAAACCAAGCACCTTGGCATGTAAAGCCTGTCCCTGCAGCTGGCGCAGATAGGGGCTTCTTTTGGGGCCGTAAAGCGGATCGCCTACTACCGGATGGCCCAGATGTGACATATGGACACGTATTTGATGGGTGCGTCCGGTCTCGAGTTCCAGTTTGGCATAGGTGCATTGGGCGAAAGGCAGACGTTCTATGACCTGATAATGAGTGACAGCGTTCTTGCCGTTCTTCGGTTCAACGGCCATCTTCTTGCGATCGCGCGGATGCCGTCCGATGGGTGCGTCGATATCGCCGCGATTTTCCGCTATCAGACCATGAAGAACGGCATGATAGACCCGTTTTATGCTGTGTTCTTTCCACTGTGCGGTCAGGCCAATGTGGGCGGCGTCATTTTTAGCAGCCACAAGAATACCGGAAGTATCTTTGTCGATGCGGTGGACAATACCGGGACGTATCACGCCGCCGATGCCTGACAGATCGCCGCAGTGATGCAGCAGGGCGTTGACAAGCGTGCCCTCATAATGGCCGGCGGCCGGATGAACGACCATGCCCTGGGGTTTGTTTATCACGATGATATCCTTGTCTTCATAAAGAATATCCAGCTCGATATCCTGGGCCGTAGCCGTCATGGAAACGGCTTCTCGCAGATCGACGTTTATGCGGTCCCCTGCCGACAGCTTATAGCCGCTTTTGACCGTCAGACCGTTCACGGTAACGTCGCCGTCTTTGATCATGTTTTGCAGTCTGGAACGTGTGTAATCAGGCAACATCGCTGCCAGATAAACGTCGAGCCGTGTTCCGCCCTCTGCAACGGTAAAAATCGATTCGCTCATTCTTTTTTCCCTTCCAGCAGCTTGCCTTCCTTACCAAAGAGCAGCATCAGGCAGATAAGTATCACGGATATAGTTAAAAATGCATCCGCTATATTTGAGGTATAAAAGCGCATGTAAAGGAAATCTACCACCTGACCGAAACGCAACCGGTCGATGAAATTACCGATGGCGCCGCCGGCAAAGGCGCCGAGACAGGACCGGAAGAAACGATATTCCCGCGGGACCTTGGGCAGGAGCCAGGCCAGGCCGATCAGGGCCAGAACCGTGATGATGATAAACAGCGTCTGGCGTCCTTCCAGTATGGAAAAGCTGGCTCCGTCGTTCCAGAGCAAAGAAAGCCCGACCCAGCCGTCGATTATGCTGATGAACTCCCCTGCCGGCAAAGTGTGGAGCACTATATATTTGCTGATCTGATCCAGCAGGATCACGCCGATCATAACGATCCAGAACATATGGCCTCAAATACGTGTACTATTTAATAAGGGCAGCCGCCGTGGACTACCCTTATTTTCAGGAACAGCATACTTATTTGTTCAAAACTGCTGCGCAGCGTGGGCATAAGCCGTCAGCGTTTATCTCCTCAGAATGGATCCAGCAGCGCAGGCATTTCTGTCCGGGTGCAGGCCCAACTTCAACCTGTAAGCCGTCGACCTTTTCCGGCGGATTCAGTGTCGCCTTGGAGGTGATGAACAGCTTGGCCAGCTTATCCTCCAGCGGCTTCAGCACCTGATATGCTTCTTCGTCGGGAGTAAGCGTAACGCTGGCGTCCAGAGAATGACCGATGGTCTTGGCCCGCCGCGCTTCTTCCAAAGCGGCTGAAACTTTATCGCGATAGAACAGGAATTTTTCGTAACGCTCTTCGATCGCGTCATCGGCAATAGCAGAATCGAATTTAGGCATATCCAGCAACTGCACCGATTCCGGGCTGCCGGAAGGCTTGGGCAGATATTTGTAGATTTCCTCTGTCGTGAAAGCAAGTATAGGCGTAAGCAGACGGGTCAAAGCGTCTGCGATGCGATACAGGACAGTCTGCACGCTGCGGCGGGCGGGTGAATCGGCCTTCTCGGAATAGAGCAGGTCCTTGTTGACATCCAGATAGAAAGCGGACATATCCACCACGCAGAACTTATGGATGGAGTGGAAGACGATGTGGAACTCGTAATCCTCGTACGCCTGCAATACAGTAGCAATCAGCTTATTAAGCTTGATCATGGCCCACTTATCCAGATCGGACATCTCGGCAAAGGGGACGATATCTTTATCGATATCAAAATCGTAAAGATTACCCAGCAGATAGCGCATGGTATTGCGCAGCTTACGGTAGGACTCGCCGGTCTGCTTGAAGATGTTCATGGAATTGGCGATATCGGAACGGTAGTCGGTAGAGCTGACCCACAGGCGCAGTACGTCTGCGCCGTACTGCTTGATGATGTCCAACGGGCTGATGGTGTTGCCCAAGGATTTAGACTGCTTTCTCCCCTGCTCGTCTACGAGGAATCCATGAGTCAATACTGCCCGATACGGAGCGCAGCCGCGGATGGCAACAGCCTCGCAAAGGGAAGAATTGAACCAACCGCGATGCTGATCAGATCCTTCAAGGTAGAGATCAGCAGGCCAGCTGAGCTCCGGCCAGCGCTCCTTATTCTCCAAAACAGAGAAATGAGAAGAACCGGAATCGAACCACACGTCCATGGTATCGGTTTCCTTGCGGAAATGGCGGCCGCCGCACTTGGGACATTTATAACCTTCGGGAAGCAGCTGCTCGGCTTCATATTTGAACCAGCACTGAGAGCCTTCTTTACGGTAGATTTCCTGCAGATGGGAAATGGTTTCGTCGTTGATGATATAATCGCCGCAATCTTCACAATGGAAAATCGGGATGGGGACGCCCCAAGCCCGCTGACGGGAAACGCACCAGTCGCCGCGGTCCTTGATCATATTGAAGATGCGCTCTCTGCCCCAGCTGGGGATCCACTTTACGCTGTCGATAGCTTCCAGCGCTTCCTTGCGGAAACCGTCTATGGAAGCGAACCACTGCTCCGTAGCCCGGAACAGGATGGGAGTATGGCAACGCCAGCAGGTAGGATACTGATGCCCGAACATAGCGAAATGTACCAAGGCGCCGCATTCATCTAAAGCTTTGCACACAGCTTTGTTGCCTTCGTCGGTTGTCAGACCTTCGAACTGGAAAGCTTCCTTGGTGAAACGTCCCTGCCCGTCAACGGGGCACAGCACATCAAGACCGTACTTTTGGCCTACGATAAAGTCGTCTGCGCCATGACCGGGAGCAGTATGGACGCAGCCGGTACCGGCGTCCAGAGTGACATGCTCGCCCAGGATGATGACGGATTCCCGATCGATCAGCGGATGGGTGCAGGTGATGAATTCCAGCTCGGAACCGCGCCAATGGTCAAGGATTTGATACTCGTCGGTGATCTCAGCTTCCTTGAGGAAGAAATCAATCATCTCGGTAGCTACCAGCCACTTTTCGCCGCGAA
>CAMZIS010000011.1 GCA_947307285.1 uncultured Peptococcaceae bacterium
AGATCGAGATAGGCAAATTCCACATCATAAAGAGCGCCGTATTCCTCACCCAAGCGGCGCAACAATTCGTGGTTTTGATACGGTGAAATAAGCAAAGTAGTGGAAAAACAGGGATAATCCATATCCCGCGCTTTTCGGGCCGCGGCTTCCAGTCGGGTACGATAACAGTGTTCACAGCGTTTTTCCGGTGCGGAAGCAACTGCAGCCAGCCACTCCTCCAGCGGGTAATCAGCGCTTGCCTCATAGGGCAAACCCTTTGATTCAAACAGCTGCACAAATGATAAGCGACGCGCTTTATGCTCCTGGTATGGATGTATATTCGGATTCCAGTACCACCCAAACGGCTCGTACCCGGCATCCATAAACTGCGGCAGACTGCCGGTCGCACAGGGCCCGCAACAGCAATGCAGCAATAGTTTCATCAGAAGAGACTCCCCTGCTCGTCTTGTTTATCATTCTTTTCGTCTTGCTTATCGAATCCGAAGTATTCAAAGGCTGCAGGCGTGGCCACACGGCCTCTGGGCGTACGCCTCAGGAATCCGATCTGCATCAGATAAGGCTCGCAAACGTCCTCGATCGTGTTGATGCTTTCTGATATGGAAGCACCGATATTTTCCGGGCCCACCGGACCGCCGTTGTATTTTTCTATGATGGCCAGCATCACCTTGCGGTCTGTTGCGTCCAAACCGAGTTCGTCTACGCCCATCATAGATAAGCCCATAGCGGCAATATCCTTAGTAATAACGCCATTCCCCTGTACTTCAGCATAATCACGCAAGCGTTTCAGCAGACGGTTGGCGATTCGCGGTGTGCCGCGACTGCGTCTGCTGATCTCAACAGCGCCCTGCTCGTCCAGGGCTACGTTGAATATCCTGGCAGAGCGGCGGATGATATGCAGCAGCTCCGCATCGCTGTAGTATTCCAGTCGGCTGATGACGCCAAAGCGGTCACGCAGCGGTGCCGCGAGCTTACCAGCATGGGTAGTGGCGCCGATAAGAGTAAAGGGAGGCAGAGGCAAACGCAGACTTTTAGCGCCGGGGCCTTTGCCGGTCACGATGTCGATGGCAAAATCCTCCATGGCGGGATAGAGGACTTCTTCCACGCTGCGGTTCAGACGATGTATCTCGTCGATGAACAGTATGTCCCTTTCCTGAAGATCGGTTATTATAGCTGCCAGATCGCCGGCGCGGGATATGGCAGGACCGGAAGTTATGCGGATATTTACGTTCAACTCGTTGGCTATTATCGTAGCCAGCGTGGTCTTACCCAATCCAGGCGGGCCGTAGAGCAGCACATGATCCAGAGCCTCTCCCCTGCCCAGTGCAGCTTTAACGTATATCTCGATATTTTTTTTGACCTGCTCCTGCCCGGTATACTCCGAAAAGAAACGGGGGCGGATAACACTCTCTTCACCGTCGCTCCAAAGAAGGTCCGGAGCGATAATGCGGTTTTCCTCCATAGTTTTTACCTCTTAGGAACGCATAGCGATCTTCAAAGATTCCCTGAGCAAGGCTTCACTGGCAGCGTCTGCCCCCAGATTAGCCATAGCTTTGAGCGCAAAAGCCCGGGATTCGGTAGCAGTGTAGCCCAACTGTTTCAGAGCCGCCAACAGCTGCGGATCAAGCGCTTCGCCGGTCAAAGGCTCGCCGGTTTCAGTGCCGGGTATTTCACTGGCTACAACCGGGAATTTGTCCTTAAGCTCAAGCAGTATTCGTTCCGCAGTCTTTTTGCCAACTCCGGATACAGCAGTCAGAGGCTTATGATCCTGTGCGGCGATTATTTGCGGGAAACGGGACACGGCTATCTTATCCAATATGGCAACGCCAGTCTTAGCCCCGATCCCGGAAATGCCGATAAGCAAGCGGAATATCCGCAGTTGCTCCTTGTCGGCAAACCCGAAAAGCTGCCAACCGTCATCCTTTACCTGCAGATGCGTGTGGAGAGTTATTTCCTCTCCGACAGCGGGCGCAGGCTGCAGCATGGACATGGGTACATATATCTCCAAACCCACTCCGCTTTTATCGATGACTATTGTTTCGCCGTCAACCGAGCTGACGATCCCGCGGATAAATGCGATCATTTTGATTCTCCTAACAACTGACGGCCCCGGTGATTATGGGCGTGAGTGATGGCGATAGCCAAAGCGTCTGCCGCATCATCCGGCTTTGGAATGGCAGATAGTTTAAGCAGACGGGTGACCATATACTGTATCTGCGCTTCATCGGCTCGTCCGTAAGCAGTGAGAGCCTGGTTTACCTGTAGGGGAGTATTTTCGGATATAGGCAATCCGGCCTGCGCACAAGCCAGCAGCAACACGCCGCGGGCCTGGCCGACCGGTACGGCAGTGGTGGCATTTTTGTTGAAGAATAACTGTTCGATAGCGATGCTGTCCGGTTTTTTCTCCTCTAACAATGCTTGCAGCTTATCGTATAACAGTACGAGGCGCTCGGCGTCAGACGGACCCGGCTCGGTACGGAGTGCGCCGTAATCCAGCATTTCATATTTACCGTGATCCGCGGCAATCAATCCATAGCCTGTGATTGCTGAGCCTGGATCGAGACCTAAAATCAGCATGAATCGTCCTCCGTTTTAAATATATAACATTCAACAATTGCCTGCCAAATCCTGCCTTTACACATAAAGACCAGCGATAGGGCATTGCTATTACGCCAAACTATTTTTATCTTGACTTAGCGTAAGACAGCAGTTAAAATAAATTGGAATGAAGAAGCTCATATCGTTGCCAGTGTAGCACAGTGGTAGTGCAGCTGATTCGTAATCAGCAGGTCGTCAGTTCAATCCTGACCACTGGCTCCATTCAGAAAGATAGCCCGCATGCTATCTTTCTTTTCTTTTTATATTCACCATCTAATCAAGTAGAGTTATGCTTCTTCATTCGACCTTGACAAGATACAGTGAACAGTGTATTCTTGTTATAGCAAAGCAACCGTCCACATGTTAAAAGGAGGTAAGCTCGATGCCAAAGGATAAAATCGGAAATCATATCAAGATAATCGACGCAGCTAAACATGAGTTTTCAGCCTACGGTTTTGCCGACGCCTCGATGAGACGTATTGCTGCGGAATGCGGTATGAGCGCCTCTGGATTGTACAAGCATTTTGCAAGCAAGGAAGAGATGTTCGCTACGCTGGTCGACCCTGTATTGGAGGGTTTAAAGGATCTATACCGCAAGGCGGAGCAGGAAGGCAACAATGACACCAAGGCGGTCATGCAGTATATCTACGACAACATCGACGCTTTTAAACTGATCGTATCCCATTCTCGTGGGACCAGATACGAAAATTATCAACATGAAATCGCACTGTTGGAGGAAAAATCCAGTCTTGCTTATTTGCAGAGTCTTAAAAGTAAGGGTAAACGGGTACGTGAGGTAGACCCAAAAGAATTCCATTTACTGGTAACGGTCAACGTCAACGCCATTTTCCAGGCTGTCGAGCACGATCTAACAAGAGAAGAGGCTATGGACTACGCCAATACTCTGGAAACCTTCTTCCTCTACAGCTGGCGTAAAGTTTTCGGATTGCCGTAAGCTATTCATTTCCTAATATCAGCGAAACCGCACGTTACCGTGCGGTTTTGTTATTTCATTTACAACCTGCGCAGGAAAGGTTGATCCAACAACTTTACCTTGCCGCCCATTTGCATTATACAGCTGCCCAAAGAGCGGTCTATCTTGATTTCAAGCTCTCCTCCCGGCTGAACGAAGCGGTATCCTTTACTCCCTTCTGTCATATCCCTGCTGAGCCACCACGCACAAGCTGTGGAGCCGCTGCCGCAGCTGCTTTCCCAAATAAGAGAACCGGCCTGGTCTACCCAGACCAAAGGCTTCAGATTATTATCATCTCTGAGGAACATGACGCCAAGCGCCGGGGTATTCAGCTTGCGGCACATGTCATGCATCTTCTCCTTGCAAAGATCCAGGCTTTCAAAAAGCAGATAAGGCGCCACGACATGAGTTATGCCGTCAAAAACTACGGCAGGCAGTTCTTGACCATCCCAATCTATTGCAGAAATGCCCCGAGGCAACGGCATCTGAGCGAAAGCGGTTCCATATTCAGCGTCTACCTTCACCTTGACAGGTTTTCCTCCGGTACCGCTCATTTCAACGATAACCTCTTCGCCGCGCACCCGGCTTTTTTTTAAAATATAATAATAGCCAGCGGCACGGCAGGCGTTACCGCAGAATTCACCGCCGGCCATTTCACATTTGATATGCCCCCCCTGCTGGGGCTCGCCTAGAAAAGCGACTTGTTCTATCTTCAGCGAGCTGTCAGAAAGCAGTGTCTCTGCCACTCGATCATCAGGAGAGCCAAAAACAAAGGCGGTGATATTTCCGGCGGGATCTGCAATGAAATATTCCATAGACCTTCTACCTCATAAATAACAATTAAATATAATCCAAATAGAGGAATTAATAGAAACAGGCGGAAAATATAAAAGATTTTATTATTAAAGGATATCACATGGATCTGTTTTTAGATTGTTTAAAAGATGCATTCCTTGATACGTTAAAGCTTCTTCCTCTGCTTTTTTTGACCTATTTGCTCATGGAATATATCGAGCACAAGGGCAATGAAAGAATGGAACAACTGATACGCCGTTCCGGGCGTCTGGGACCTTTGGCAGGAGCATTATTAGGCCTGGTACCGCAGTGTGGTTTTGCCGGAGCTGCAGCAGGCTTCTTTTCCAGCCGCATGATCACGCCTGGTACGCTGTTTGCGATATTTCTGGCTACGTCGGACGAGATGCTGCCGTTGATGATCGCCTCCGTTGCCCCCGCCTCAACTATACTTCGTATCCTGGGTGTGAAGCTCATAATCGGCCTGACAATGGGTTTTCTGCTGGATCTGTTCCTGGCCAACAGCCGACAGTTCGTCCAGGATAATGTTTGCGCCATGTGCCAGCGGGAGAACTGCGGTTGTGACGAGCACGGCCTTCTTCATGCGGCAGTCAATCATTCCCTGCGCATTTCCCTGTTCATTTTTGTCATCAGCCTGGCGCTGAATCTGATAATAGAATTAGCAGGGCTGTCGCGACTAAACGTATCGTTCCTCTCCTCTCCCCTTTGGGGCACGCTGGTCGCAGCATTAGTCGGTCTGATACCGAATTGCACGCCTTCTGTAGTAATAACGACTCTGTATCTGCAAGGAGCGCTGCCCGGTGGCGCTCTCCTGGCCGGTCTGCTCACCAACGCAGGCATGGGCTTATTGGTGCTTTATCGTACAAACCCCAGCTGGAAGGAGAATATCTGCATCACGGCACTGCTTTATTTTACCGGAGTAATCTTCGGTTTGCTGATATCATTGTTGGGCGTCACATTATAAAACCGAAAGCTTAAATATCAAGACCACCCTTGTCAGGGTGGTCTTTGTTTATTCAAGCCAATTTACCGCACACACTTTCCGCGGCAGCGCTGACCCTATGCTCACTCACCATTTTCTGGAATTTCACCATCTCCTCATGCATAACGACGTCCTTGGTGATAGGAAATACTTCTTTACGTACCATATCGTATACGCCGCGGGTAGCAGGAGCCAGCTTGTCTTCGCCTCGCATCCAGATAGCCTGAGTAGCAGCGAATAACTCAATGCCCAACACTTTCTGCACGTTGCCTAGAATCTCCCAAGCCTGACGTGCAGCCGTTGTGCCCATGGAAACGTGGTCCTCCTGATTGGCGGAGCTGGGGATGGAATCCACGCTGGCAGGATGTGCCAGTACTTTGTTTTCGGATACGATAGACGCTGCTGCATACTGTGTGATCATAAATCCGGAATTGACGCCGCCGCTTTCTATGAGGAAAGCGGGCAGACCGGAATTGATATGTGGGTTGACCATACGTTCGATGCGGCATCCTGAAACGTCAGCCAACTCAGCCAAAGCTATCTTCAGAGTATCCATGGCTATAGCCACCGGTTGTCCGTGGAAATTACCGCCGGAAATGACCTGATCCTCATCCGGAAAGATCAGCGGGTTATCGGTAACAGCATTGATCTCACGCGCGATAACGCCATGCACATAAGCGATGGCCTCCCGGCTGCCGCCGTGGATCTGAGGCACGCAGCGTAAAGAGTATGCATCCTGCACCCGCCCCGGCTGCGTACGCTGGGCCAATTGACTGCCTTCCAATAGCTTTAATAGATTTGCGGCGCTGTCGGATTGACCGGCATGTCCACGCAGGGCGTGTACCTTGGGATCGTAAGCCGCTTTGATGCCCAGCAAGGCTTCGCAGGTCATCGCTGCGGCGATATCAGCGGTTTTGAGGAGATCTTCGGCGTCGTATAAAGCCAACGCACCGATAGCTGTCATGACCTGTGTACCGTTTATCAACGCCAGGCCTTCCTTGGCAGTCAGCTGAATCACCGGCAATCCCGCCCGGCGCATTGCTTCCCGACCAGGCATGATGTCGCCTTTATACTCTGCCAGACCTTCGCCCAGCATGGGGAGGACCATATGAGCCAGCAAGGCCAAATCGCCGGATGCGCCCAGTGAGCCCTGGCTGGGGATAATGGGATGGACGCCGCGATTCAACATTTTAAGCAAGGTTTCCACAGTAGAAACGCGGATACCGGAATTGCCTTTTGCCAGTGCGTTACAGCGCAGGAGCATCATAGCGCGGACTATCTGCGTATCCAAGGGTTTGCCTAATGCACAGGAATGACTGATTATCAGGTTGTTCTGTAAGGCCGGTGCATCATCAGCGCTGATATATGTATCGGAAAAATTACCGAAACCGGTGGTCAGTCCGTAGATTATCGCGCCTTCTTTTAACTTCTTTTCGACATAATCCCGTGACTTTTGCATATTAGCCACAGCCTCTTCGGTCAACGAAGCACGCTCATTAAAGCGGGCAACAAGCGCAACATCTTCGATTGTCAGATCGTTGCCGTTGATATAGATCGTCATGCAGATACCCCCCATTCACTTTCGAACGTTTAGTCTCTTTAATTTGCTAAAGTTATAGTGAAATAACGCAGCGGATAAATGTACAAGGCGGAGGCGTTGCCGATGGCAACTCCTCCGTCTTATTAAATAATATTACAATTCTATTATACTCCTAATGACGATAAAAGCAACAACTAGAAGAGTCCGCTTATTCGTCCCTTCTCATCAACGTCTATTTTTTCCGCAGCAGGAACTTTAGGCAGGCCTGGCATGGTCATTATATCTCCGGTCAGTGCCACCAGGAAGCCTGCGCCTGCGCTGACCTTGATATTACGGACCTGGATACGGAAATCCCTCGGCGCGCCGAGCTTAGTCTGATCGTCAGAGAAAGAATATTGGGTCTTAGCCATACAGATTGGCATCTTGTCAAAGCCAAGGGATTCCATTTGCTTCAGCTGTTTCGGTGCGTTCTGGATAAGATCGACACCGTCGGCATGGTAAATCTTTTTGGCGATAGCGTCAAGCTTGTCCTTGATGCTCATATCCAAGTCATAGCTGAAGCGGAAGTCATTCTTTTGTTCGCACAGACGTACAACTTCTTCCGCCAGGGCTTTGCCACCCTCGCCGCCTTTGGCCCAGACTTCGCTCAGAGCTACGTTGACGCCTAATTCGCGGCATTTCTTTTCGATAAGCTCCAATTCGGCCTCGCTGTCCTGCGGAAAACGATTGATCGCAACTACCGCCGGAAGACCAAAGACTTTGGTAATGTTTTCGACGTGCTGCAGCAGATTCGGCAGACCTTTTTCCAAGGCAGGCAGATTCTCCTGGCTTAATTCCGTTTTAGGTACGCCTCCATGGTGCTTTAAAGCTCTGACAGTAGCAACGATGACCACAGCGTCGGGTTTCAGCCCGGCCATGCGGCATTTGATATCCAGGAATTTTTCCGCGCCCAGATCAGCACCGAATCCGGCTTCCGTGACCACGTAGTCGCCGGTCTTTAAGGCCATGCGTGTTGCCATGACCGAGTTGCAGCCATGGGCGATATTAGCGAAGGGACCGCCGTGGATAAATGCCGGCGTGTGCTCCAGAGTCTGCACCAGATTGGGCTTTAAGGCATCCTTCAGCAGAGCTGTCATGGCGCCGGCTGCTTTCAGCTGTCCGGCAGTTACAGGCTGTTCGTCATACGTATAGCCCACGATGATGCGGCTGAGGCGGTCTTTGAGGTCGGTGATATCGGAAGCCAGACACAGGACAGCCATGATCTCCGAAGCTACGGTTATGTCAAAGCCATCCTCTCTCGGCGTGCCGTTGATCCGTCCGCCCAATCCGTCAACGATGAAGCGCAGCTGGCGGTCGTTCATATCTACTGCTCGCTTCCAGGTTATCCTGCGTGGGTCAATGTTCAGAGAATTGCCCTGCTGGATATGATTATCCAACATGGCAGCCAGTAAATTATTGGCAGCTCCGATAGCATGGAAATCACCGGTAAAATGCAGGTTGATATCTTCCATGGGCACAACCTGAGCATAACCGCCGCCTGCCGCGCCGCCCTTAATTCCGAACACTGGGCCCAAAGAGGGCTCTCTGAGGGCTACTATGGACTGTTTACCGATCAAGCGCAAACCGTCAGCCAAACCCACGGTAGTAGTGGTCTTACCTTCTCCTGCGGGCGTCGGCGTTATGGCAGTCACCAGGATGAGCTTGCCGTTCTTCTGCGGACCTTCACTCAGGTAATCCAAAGAGATCTTAGCTTTATATTTACCGTAATTCTCCACATACTCATCCGGGATATGCAACTCTTCGGCGATCTCATTTATAGGACGCATCGGAGTGGCCTGTGCTATTTCGATATCGGACATCATGGCGGATAATCTCCTTTAAATAGTTTTAACATTATCATTTTCAACAAAACAGCTTCTTTTCCTTTAGAAAAACGTATTTCGTACCTGATTATGCATGATTTATCGTTGACATAATATGCGGCTGGGAAATAACCCAAATGATAGTCCCCGGAAAGCCGCTTTAGCCTTGAAACTAGAATCGCTTTCAGTTATTATAATAATAGCAGTTAAAGAAACAAATACATATATTACCAAAACGGAGGTCACAGATATTATGAAGCAAGTAATGGAATGTATCCCTAATTTCAGCGAAGGGCGTGATCTGGATAAAGTCGAACAGATCGTCTCCTGTTTCAGGGGCAAGGAAAACGTAAAGCTGCTGGATTACAGTTCCGATAAGGACCACAACCGCTCGGTGGTGACGGTCGTTGGCGAACCAGAGGCTCTGCGCGACGCCGTAGTTGAGGCCATAGGCAAGGCCGTCGAGCTGATCGACATGACGAAACATCAGGGACAGCATCCACGTATGGGCTGTGTGGACGTCGTACCCTTTGTGCCTATCAGGAATTGCACCATGGATGACGCTGACCGTATTGCCAAAGAAACGGCCAAAACTGCCTCCGAAAAGTTTGGACAGCCTTTTTTCCTCTATGAATATTCTGCCACTGCGCCACATCGTGAGAACCTGGCCAATATCCGCAAAGGTCAGTTCGAGGGTATGGCGGATAAAATGAAGGATCCACAATGGAAGCCGGATTTCGGTCCTGACACCATCCATCCCACCGGAGGCGTTACTGCCATCGGCGCCCGTCCCGCGCTGGTCGCCTATAACATCAATCTTGATACAGACGACCTGGAGATCGCCAATAAGATCGCCCGCAATGTGCGCCACATCAACGGTGGGTTCCGTTTTGTCAAGGCCATGGGCGTCATGCTGGAAGACCGCAACATAGCTCAGGTTTCCATGAACCTTACCGACTTCACCCGGACCTCCATCTACCGTGTGTTTGAAACCGTCAAAATGGAAGCCAGACGCTGGGGAGTAAATGTGCTCGGATCCGAGGTCATAGGACTGGTTCCTATGGCGGCCCTCATCGACTGCGCCGAGTACTATTTACAAATAGAAGATTTCAAACCTGAACAGGTGCTCGAATCAAGACTGTAAAGGAGAATAGTTATAATGGAACTCAAGGAAATGAGCGTAGCCGAGATGGCTGCAATGACTGCCTCCAACTCCCCTGCCCCTGGCGGCGGCTCCATTGCCGCAATGACCGGCGCTTTTGGCGCGGCCCTGTCTGCTATGGTCGCCAGCCTGACGATCGGTAAAAAAGCCTACGCGGACGTCAAGGATGAGATGCAGGAAGTGATCGATAAAGCCGAAGAGCTCCGTCTGGAGCTGCTGGACGCCATCCAAAAAGACAGCGAATCCTTCGACGCTTTTATTGCCGCTTTAGGCATGCCGAAAGACACAGACGAAGAAAAAGCCGCACGGACGGCAGCCATGCAGAAATCCCTTAAAGAGGCCGCTGGAGTGCCGTATCAAACTGCAGTTACGGCCGCCAGGGTCATGCCTTTGGCAGAAATTGTCGTTCAGAAAGGCAATGCCAAAGCCGTTACCGACGGACTGGTTTCCGCCATGATGGCCAGAACGGCAGTCAGAAGCGCTTTACTAAACGTCAGGATAAATCTTGAGTCTATAAATGACGCTGAATACGTTGCCGATATGCAGAAAAAATGTCGGGATTTAGAGGGCAGCGTAGTTAAGGCCGAATCCTATATCCTCTCGCTGGTACCGGAACTGGCATATTGTAAACAATAAACAGAAGGGAGTATATCAAAATGCTGCCTATTGACGAAGCAATGACAATCAAATTGGATTATGAGTTGCCCGACTATCCTGAATTTGAGCCTGGTATCCGTCGCGCTCCCAAGCGCGAGTCGCATTTGACGGAAGCCGACAAACAGCTTGCCATCAAAAACGCCCTGCGTTATATCCATCCTGATCATCACAAGCAGATGGCGCGGGAATTTGCCGAGGAGCTGGAGACTCACGGACGCATCTATGGCTATCGTTTCCGCCCTGAGGGCAAACTTTGGGGCAAGCCTATTTATGAATACAAAGGCAACTGCATCGAAGGCCGCGCCATGCAGGTCATGATTGACAACAACCTGGATTTTGAAGTCGCACTTTACCCATATGAATTAGTAACCTACGGTGAGACCGGCCAGGTCTGCCAGAACTGGATGCAGTACCGGCTGATCAAAAAGTACTTGGAGCGACTGACCGATGAACAGACGCTGGTCATGATGAGCGGGCACCCCTTGGGCCTGTTCCGTTCACACAAGCTGGCGCCGCGCGTGATCACCACGAACGCCTTGATGGTTGGCATGTTCGACTCAAACGACGGCTTCAATCGGGCTGCAGCCATCGGCGTGGCCAATTACGGCCAGATGACTGCCGGCGGTTGGATGTATATAGGGCCCCAGGGCATCGTCCACGGTACCTTCAATACCTTGCTGAATGCCGGTCGTCTCAAGCTTGGCATCCCGCAGAACGAGGACCTGACAGGACGCTTGTTCGTTTCTGCCGGTCTGGGCGGCATGAGCGGCGCCCAGGGCAAGGCCGCAGAGATTGCCGGCGCTGTAGCCATCATAGCCGAAGTAGATATTTCCCGCATCATGACCCGCTATAACCAGGGCTGGGTATCGGCCATTGCCGAATCCTGTGAGGAAGCCGTTAAAATAGCCAGAGACAAACAGGCGGCCCGCATCCCCTACGCCATTGCCTATCACGGGAATGTGGTCGATCTGCTGGAATATCTCCTGCAGCATGATATACATGTAGATCTGCTGTCTGACCAGACCTCCTGTCATGTTCCCTACGACGGCGGCTATTGTCCGCAGGGCATCAGCTTTGAAGAGCGTACGCGCATGCTGGCGGAAGACCCCGATGGTTTCCATAAACTGGTGGATAAGACCCTCCAGCATCATTATGAGTGCATTTGTCAGCTCCATGAACGCGGTACTTATTTCTTCGATTACGGCAACAGCTTCCTTAAAGCAGTCTATGACAGCGGAGTTACCTCAATCTGCAAGAACGGTGAAAACGATCTTGACGGCTTCATCTTCCCCTCATACGTAGAAGATATCCTGGGACCGCAGCTGTTCGACTACGGTTACGGACCTTTCCGCTGGTGTTGTCTGTCCCGCAATCCAGAAGACCTGGACAAGACCGATGCTGCTGCTATGGCCTGCATCGATCCGAACAGGCGTTATCAGGACCGAGACAACTGGGTCTGGGTCCGTGACGCAAAGAAAAACAAGATGGTCGTCGGCACACAGTGCCGCATCCTTTATCAAGACGCGTTAGGCCGTATGAACATAGCGCTCAAGTTCAACGAAATGGTACGCAACGGGGAGATAGGTCCGGTTATGCTGGGGCGCGATCATCACGATACCGGCGGCACGGATTCGCCTTTCCGGGAGACCTCCAATATCAAGGACGGGTCCAACATCATGGCCGATATGGCTACCCAGTGTTTTGCCGGCAACTGCGCCCGGGGCATGAGCCTGGTGGCTCTGCATAACGGCGGCGGCGTAGGCGTAGGCAAAGCCATCAACGGCGGTTTCGGTATGGTGCTGGACGGTTCTGAACGTGTCGATACCATCTTGCGCATGGCAATGCCGTGGGATACCATGGTCGGTGTTTCCCGCCGTTCCTGGGCCAGAAACGAAAACGCCATGTCTACCGCTTTAGAGTATAACAGACAGTTCGCCGGGACCGATCATATCACCCTGCCTTATGTGGCAGACGATGACGTGGTCAAGGCCGCACTGGCCGAAGTTGAGAAATAAGGACATTGCCATGACTAAAAAGCTAATAAAAAACATTGGAGTTCTGGCCACGCCTTCCGGCAGTAAAGCCAAGGCAGGCTCTGATCAGGGAAAGATCAATCAGTTGGAGCATGCCTGGCTGCTATGGGAAGATGATAAGATCATAGACCTGGGTCAAGGAGCCCCGCCCTCCGCCGATCAGGAGATCGATGCAAACGGACATCTGGTCACGCCCGGACTGGTCGATCCCCACACCCATCTGGTGTTCGGCGGCTGGCGAGAGCATGAGTTGGCCATGAAGCTCAAAGGGGTTCCCTATCTTGACATTCTGGCGGCCGGCGGCGGTATCCTGTCGACAGTGCGTTCTACCCGTGCCGCCAGCAAAGAGCAGCTGGTATCAAAAACGTTGCCGGTCCTGGAACGGATGCTTGCCTTAGGCGTCACTACCTGCGAGGCGAAATCCGGCTACGGACTTGCTTTGGAGCATGAAATCAAAATGCTGGAGGCGGTGAAGGAATTAGGATCGCTTCAGCCAATCGAATTGGTTTCAACTTTTATGGCGGCGCATGCTTTGCCGGAGGATTATAAAGCAGATCGCGAAGCCTATCTTGATCTTGTCATCAACACAATGATCCCGCAGGTGGCTGAGAAAGGTCTGGCAGAATACTGTGATGTATTCTGCGAGACCGGTGTTTTCACGGCTGACGAATCAAGACGCGTTTTGCTGGCCGGCCAACAGGCAGGACTGGCCTCCAAATGTCACAGCGACGAGATAGATCCCATAGGCGGAACTGAGATGGCAGGCAGTATCGGAGCGGTTTCGTGCGAGCATTTGATCGCCTGTACTCCTAGCGGTATCCAGGCAATGGCTCAGGGCGGCGTTATCGCCTGCTGCCTGCCGGCCACTTCCTTTTACCTTAACGCAGGTTTTGCTCCTGCCCGCGATATGATATCTGCCGGCGTCCCCGTAGCATTTGGCAGCGATTTCAATCCGGGATCTTGTCCGGTACATTCACTGCAGATAGCCATGAACATAGGCTGCTACAAATATCGCATGACACCGGAAGAATCCCTGACAGCAGTAACTTTGAATGCCGCTTCCGCCATAGGCCGTGCGGAACTGGTCGGCACGATTGAGCCGGGTAAACAAGCAGACTTTTTGATTTGGGATGCGCCTAATCTGGATTATATCTTTTATCGCTTCGGCGATAATCTGGTAAAAAGCGTATTCAAAAAAGGCGTACAGGTTCGTTGAAAAAAGACCCTTGAGCATTTGCTCAAGGGTCTTTTTGTTTGTATAAGCATATCAAAACTGCCACTGAACAGTATAATAGTCTCCGATTTTGGTAAATCCGTCCAGATCAGACTGAGACTCTGTATAAATCAGTTCGGCGTCCAGTTTTATTCCCTGCTCAATCAGATGCCGCATAAGCGCGCGCGTGATTCTCATATCTTCGGTTTGCGTTGTTTTAACATTTACGATCTTTGCCGTGCCGTCGCAAATAAAAAGCTCGCCTCGCGCTACGACCTCATCCCCGCGGTAACATAGCCAGCAGTCAAGACCGTTTTCGGATAAGTACACCTGACCGAAGCGTTCCGCCCTGCGCTTACCGAAATCAGCGTCATCAGATAAAGCAGACTCAAAAACAGCAAGAGCCTGCACTTTCTCGTTACTGTCAACGGCTGAAAATGATAAATCTGAGGGAGGATACTCTTTAAATGCGTCCGCTTCGCTCATATAATAGCGCCCCCAGGATTCGCACTGAGCGCTGTTGAAGTGCAAAGGATGCGCCGTTTGGATCCTTAAAAAAGGACGACCGGTAGCTTTTGCGGTATTACGCGCCACGTCTGA
>CAMZIS010000012.1 GCA_947307285.1 uncultured Peptococcaceae bacterium
TCTTCTTTGACCTCATCCACACCTGCCACGTCGTCAAAAGTGACCTTTTTGCGGCTGTCGGTCTGCAGCTTGGCTCGGGATTTGCCGAACTGCATGACCTTGCCGCCGCCTCCCTGGCCCTGTTGCATCAGGAATACGAACAGGCCAACGATAAGCAGCATGGGGATAAGCGTGGCCAGCATGGAGACCCACCAGCTGGTGGTGACGGCGTCATAGCTGATCTTGACCCCGTTTTCCGTCAGATAAGCGGCAATATCTGGATCAGGGAACAGAATGGTACGGAACGATTCGCCGCCGACGGTCGTGCCGTTCACGGTATAACGTCCCGCTTCATAATCAGCGGAGATCGATACTTCCCTGACCTGTCCTTCCTCGACCATCTGGCAAAAATCGCTGTAGGTCAGGGAACGGACATCTTCTTTGTTACTGCCCCAGGTGTAGGCCGAAAGCACGATAAGCACCAAGAGCAGGAAAATGGTTGTGTTCTTCAGTAATCTGTTCAAGACGAGCTCCTTAAATAATACTTCTGCAACCGCAACTAAATGTTAAAAGTAATTTTATCAGAAAAACGCACTTTTATCAAGATATTGTTCGGGGCCTCGTCCAGCTTCGTCATCCTTAAACCAGGCAGCCACAACGTCTCGCCGGACGCATCGACCAATAGAGGCCATCTGTTCCTTAAATGGCAGGGTAACCGCTGGTCGATAAACAGATCTTTGACCTTGCGACGCCCCTTGCCGCTGCTGCGCATATAGTCACCGTCGCGGCGTGTACGCCAAAAAGCGTTCGCGGCACGGTTTTCCGATAATAACACAGCGTATTTATTGTTTGGTTTTAGATCCTTTTCGCTAAAATCACTAATAGCTGCAGCACAATAGCTCCAGTCCAAACCATCCAGATCATGCCAAGTTCCGTCGATCAACAGCGGCCATTCCGTATCCAGGACCTGAAGCGGCGGCATCTCCTGGCCAAAACACAGATCGCCTCTGCGCCATGCCTTGATGCCCCGCGGCAGGTTGCAGCTTTGCTCGCTTTTCAGGCAGCGGATTGCTTCCACCTGCTTGAAAGAAAGCTCCGGCAGATCGCCGGCCAAAAGCTGATATGCTTTGCGCAACACGCGGCGCTGCAAAGCAGGAGCCAGTAAATCAAAACCGGTGCCGGACAGTTTGGAATGATCTACCGACCACAATTCCGCCAAGGATATTTCCGCCAGATCGTCTAAAAGTGCGTCCTCATCCCGACAGATAGCAGCCGTATCGTTCAACTGACGGCTGATACAGGGATTATAATCAGCTAAAGCTGGCAATAATTCCAGCCTGATCCTGTTACGGAGGTATTTAGTTGAACTGTTTGTAGAATCCTCTCTATACTCAATACTATTGGCAGCGGCATAATCCGCTATATCATTTCTGTCCACACACAGAAGGGGACGCACCACGCCATCGCGTGATGGATGGATACCGGCAAGACCCGTCACGCCGCTGCCCCGCAGCAGATGAAGCAAGACCGTTTCCGCCTGGTCGCCCCGATGATGAGCCGTAGCGATAACGCAGGGGCCAAGCTTTGCAGCCACGCTGCGCAAAAAAGCATAACGCTCGCGCCTTGCTAAATCTTCCACATTTTTGCCGTCTGACAGAGCCGCCACATCTTTAGCTCCGCTGAAGAATGGCAGACCGCGATGTTCTGCCCAGGCGCGCACAAAGGCAACGTCGCTGCCGGAATCAGGACGCAATCCATGATCAAAACTAGCAATGGCCAATTCTATCTGCAGTTGCCGACGCAAGCGGAACAAAATGTCTGCCATTACCATAGAATCTATGCCGCCCGAAACAGCGGCCAACACCACACAACCGGTCGGCAGCAGCTTTTCAGTTTTTATATAGTTGGAGACGGTTTTGAGAAGGTCCATGGCAATCCGGCATTAAAAGAAAGGGAGTCGTTAGATACAACTCCCTTTATTCAATGTTAAGATTTCTTTTCCTCTTTTTTAGGCTATCTCTCCCATCTGCGCTACTAATACGGTTATATCGTCCTTGATCTTGCCGTTGCTGATGCTTATTACTTTATCCAGGAGATATTCAGCCAAAGTCTGTGGATTATTCACTGCAGCCTCGCCGATCACACGGGACAGCCAGGCTCCGCCTCCGTCCAAATCCATACCCATAAGACCGTCGCTGGCCAGGATTATCATATCTCCAGGCATCACCTGTTCCACTACTACCTCTTTTTCTACGTTATAGAGCAGACCAACCGGCAAGGTGCTTCCTTTGATGGCCGTCACTGCTGATCCGCGTTTGATATAACTTGTCGAGGCCCCGGTCTTGATGAATTCCGCAGCACCGGAGTAAAGGTCTACCAGACACATGTCCAGTGTGACAAAGCTTTCTTCATTGCCGCGGAGTGAAAGGACGGCGTTTACAACATCGATTGCCGTTCCTTGCCGGAAGCCCGCTTCCAGCAGACCGCCGACTAACGATATCGCCTCGGCGCTTTCCTTTGCTGCAGCAGGACCTGAGCCCATGCCATCGCTTATAAGCAACAATTGCCGTCCTTCGTCCAGCATCATACTGCCGCCGGAATCACCGCAGGTATCACGGCCGCTTTTTGCCAATTGTGCCTGCCCTACCCTGAACCGATGGGCGCCTGCAGCCAATAAACGATAACGGCAGCGTTCGCCGCAGTCTACGCTCCCGCAGGACGACTCGTGAACCTTATACTGACGTCCCAGCAGACGACCGCTCTCCTCTTCTATCGCCTGCCGACAGTACATCTCGCCGGGACACTCCACGAACTGTGCCCAAACTTCGATGTATCGGTCGTGTACTTCATTTATGCCCGCGTTTTCGATGGGAAGCCCCCGCTTGGAAACAGCGCGCCGTAATTCTCTTTCCAATGTTTCTCTTTCATCCGTATGGTCGACCAGCTCATGCACGAGCTTATCCAAAATCTCCGCCACCCCGTTCATCTGCCCGGAAATAAGATTCCTGCTGCTTATACGCTGTAGCTGCCAAAAATTGCTGCGACAGTAGAGATCGTACAGGCAGTTGACGATAGCGATAAGTTCACTGATATGCGGGCAGCGACGGGTAAAATTATCCGGCGCGTCTTTAGCTTCCGCAAGTCCGTGGTCATGTACTGATTCAAACAGGGAAACTATGCCGCGAAATGTTTCGTGATAATCGATCTCCCAGCAAATATCCCGCAAAGAGCAATGGGAGCATAGCTGATGAGACAGCTGCTCCATCGCGGTACGAACGTTTGCTTCTTCGCTGACCTTGCTCGTTCCCGCCAGGCTGGAAAGCGAGTCTGCCAGGCCGCGAAAGGCGCTGCTGGAGCTTTTCATTTTTTTGATCGCCATCCGCAGAGACCGCTCGTTTTTCTCTTCGACCGCACTTTTGATCCCGCTCGCCGTAAAAGCACGGGCCGCAGCTTTATATGCTTTTCCCGGGATGATGAGAAAAACCAATCCCGCCGTAGCGCTGGCCGCTAAAGCTGAGCTGATATCTGCCGGATCCTGCATATAAAGCGCCAGGATAAGATTCCCTAATACAAAACCGACAGCGCTGCCAATGCGGCCGAAGTTAGAGAACACACCAGACAGTAGGCCGGAAAAAGCATAAGTAGCGATAACCGTAGGCGGCACCATTTGCGTAATGCTGGGCGCTATTCCGACCATAGCTCCCGCCGCAGCGCCGGCTCCGCCGCCGCCCAGAAAGGCTATGATTATAATAAGCAATCGGCTGACCATACTCTGAATATCTATGATGCCGAGGCTCCAGCCGGACAGACCGCATATCAGGCCTATCAGCAAGATGAAGCAACAAACCGTTTCATCGGCTGAAAAACGCCGCGCAATGTCGAAGCGGCGCAGGGCTGTCAAAACGATGAGAAAAACCAATGACAAGCCTGCTGCGATCAGGCACTCGAACAGGGAAAGCAATAACTGGAGATCAGTGTAACCGGCAAGAGCAATATAAAGCCCCTTGCTGACCATTACAGCGGCTGCTACCATACCGGGCATGACAAACCATTGCTTTCTGCCATCCAGCGTGTAGAGCGAAAAAACTATGGCCAATAACGCAATTACCGCGATATAAACCAGCATGGCCTGTCCGTCTGTCACAGTAAGCAAGCCCAATAAAACAGGAATAGCAAATAACGTACCCCTGCGTGGCCATACCACTGCCGCAGCGGCAAAACATGCCGGGCCAAAGGGATGCAGACCGCCAAGTATCTGCGCCCGTGCCATTAAGAAGAACACTACGGCCAATAACGAGCATTTTGCCACGTTTTCCGCTGCCGCGACACGCGCTCTTCTCTTTCTGCCTGCGCGAGGTTTGGCGATTGCTGTTTCCGTAACTCTCTTAAAGGGATAAACATGTGGATGTTCCGGCATCTTTTTCACCGCTTTCATCTGTAATGCGGCGCTGACTAGCGCTTTTCGCTTATCATTATAGAGTCTGCGCTGAGATAAAAATGTCGCACCGGGGCAAAGAAGCCGCTTTAATTTTCGACAAGTATACTCCGGAAACACCAGCTATATCCAGATATTGGATTTGGAGCAGGTCTAAGAAAATGCTATAATAATGCCATATTAAACTGCCGGGAGGCGTATTAAATGAAAACACTGGTCAGAGTATGCAGAATCATTTTTATTGCTTTGCTGGTAATATGCGTTTCCATGTCCCCTGCTTTTGCCAGCACTGCGGACCGGGAAACTGAACAGGCTGAGCTTAGCAACTGCACGTCGGTTATCTACGGATGGCACAGAGTAATCATGGAAAGCCTGTATTCATATTTCAATTGCATAGATATAGAACCCCTTAATCTGCCGTCCCCTGATACATTTGACCTTATATCGCAGGATAAAGAGGAATGGGATGAAACCGCGTTGTATCAGGATGACCAGAGCGACCTGCCAGACGTAAACGACAGCGCCACATCAAATATTAATAATGATCCTGTCCCAACATATCATTTTAACGAACCCGCGTCTTCAGAAGACTTATTTGTGGCCGAGGTGATCCGACTGGTAAATGCAGAGCGTATTGCTGCAGGTCTTTCACCGCTGGCGGAAAGCCCGTTATTGGATCAAGCCGCTGCCGTCCGCTGCGGCGAGATCACGAACGTGTTCTCCCATACAAGACCGGATGGCAGCAGTTGCTTTACCGCCCTGCAGGAAGCCGGCGCCCTTTACAGCAGAGCCGGTGAAAATATCGCTATCGGCCAAAGCAGTCCGGCCCAGGTCGTTCGGGCATGGATGGACTCTCCCGGGCACCGGGCAAATATAATGAACGGAGAATTCCGGTACATAGGCGTATCAACGCGTCCAAGCAATGACGGCTATGGAGGATACGCTTGGGTGCAGGTCTTTACCGATTGATATAGCATATTATGAAGAACCTCTGCCAGCGCGTGGCAGAGGTTTTTTCACGGCAGATCAGGCCCAGCATATGCTGTAGTGACACTTTATTTAGGAGGTCACTTCGATGAGAGATTTTTGCACGGCCAGCGGAGCAGCCAATCCCTGCCCCGAAGGCTGCCTTTCGGTCGGCTACACCTTTACTCCGCCCCAGTGCGTGGAACGTTTCTATGACTATGAATCAGCTCTGATCAGCGGCACGGTGTTTCCCGATCTGGTCATCCCCAAGGGAAGATACGGCCCCAAAGAGAGCTTTGCAGTCTAAGGAGGACCACATGAACGAAGAACAAACCCGCCTCATGCTGAGATTACAGCAACTGGGGCTGACCATGGACGATCTGCGCGAATACCTTGATACGCATCCCGACGACAGCTTCGCCATTGAACGGTTCAACATGAGCGCTCAGGAATACCGACAGCTGTTGGAACAGCTCGCTGAGGATTACGGACCCTTATCATGGACCTGCGATAATTCGGAGTCGGACAACTGGCTCTGGGCCGGGCAGGCTTTTCCCTGGACGTATTAAAGGAGGCAGCATATGTGGATCTACGAGAAAAAACTACAGTACCCGGTTAGAGTCAATTCTACCAACCCGCAACTGGCCACGTATCTGCTTTCGCAGTACGGCGGCCCCGACGGAGAGCTGGCAGCGGCCCTGCGCTATCTTAACCAGCGCTATACCATGCCGACAACGCACACCCAGGCTCTGTGCACGGATATCGGCACAGAGGAACTGGCCCACCTGGAGATCATAGCTACACTGGTCTACAAACTGACCAAAGACGCCGATCTGGAAGAAATCAGGCAAACGACTTTTGGCGGCAGCTTTGTCGACCATGGCAAAGGTTTGTATTACGTCGACGCCACCGGTAATCCATGGACGGCTACCTACATCCAGAACAAGGATGATCCCATAGCCGATCTGGCGGAAGATATGGCGGCCGAACAAAAAGCGCGTGCCACCTACAATCATCTTTTAGACCTGTCCGACGACCCGGGCGTGATCGATACTTTGCGTTATCTGCGCGAACGGGAGATCGTTCACTTCCAGCGTTTCGGCGAAGCCATGGTACAGGTACAGGAGCACTACGCATGTAAGACCGCTTTTTAAATGCTGTCGATTATAAAGTTAGATATCATAACAAGAACCCCGCCGTCAGGCGGGGTTCTATTAAACGCTATTTAGGATTATTCGTCGGCCAAAGGCAGGTCCAGGGTTTCTTCATCGTCATGGTTCAAAACCTTGGCCATACCGGCTACAAGATCTCCCTCATCAAGGCGGATCACTCTTACGCCTTGGGCGTAGCGCCCCTGCTCGGAAATATCGGAGACGTTGATGCGGATCATAACGCCGGCGCGGGACATGATCATCATCTCGTCTCCAGGCCGTACAACTTCGATAGCGGCCAGTTCGCCGGTCTTACTGTTGCAGCGCATAGCATAGACGCCCTTGCCGCCGCGGTTCGTGATGCGGAAATCCTTCAGCGGAGTGCGCTTGCCAAAGCCGTTCTCGGACAGCACCAGCAATTCGCCGTTCTCCTCCATGGCATTCAGGCTCACCACATAATCGCCGTAATCCAGGCTGACGCCGCGCACGCCTCTGGTGCCGCGTCCCATGGGCCGCACGTTGCTTTCGGAAAAGCGGATGGCCGCGCCCCTGGCCGTAGACAGGATTATTTCCTCCTGGCCGCTGGTCAGCCGTACGCCTATCAGATGGTCGCCCTCGTCAAGATTGATGGCCTTGATGCCGTTGTTCCTGATATTAGCGAAGTCGGAAAGGACAGTCTTTTTGACAACGCCCTGCTTGGTAGCCATAAACAGGAACTGGTCGTCCCGCTCGAAATCCTTGATGGGGATCACGGCAGTGACCCTGTCCTCGCCGGTCAGGGAAAGCAGGTTTACGATAGCCGTGCCCTTGGCCTGACGGCCGGCTTCCGGAATATCGTGGACCTTAAGACGGTAAGCTTTGCCGTTATCGGTCATGACCAGCAAATAATGGTGCGTGGTCGTTACAAAAAGCTGATCCACATAGTCCTCAGCCTTGGTGGTCATGCCGGTAACGCCGCGGCCGCCCCGACGCTGCTGACGGTAAGTGCTGGTATTGATGCGTTTGATATAGCCGGTCTTGGTGATGGTGACGACCATATCTTCCTCAGCGATCAGGTCCTCATCGGTAAGCTCGCCTTCATCGCGCATAATGACCGTACGACGGGGGTCGCTGTGCTTTTCCTGCAGCTTGAGCAACTCGTCGCGGATCACATACAGCACCAGCTTTTCATTGCCCAGCAGCTCGGTCAGATAAGCGATGGTCTTGATAAGCTCTTTATATTCGGCGTCCAGTTTTTCCCGCTCCATGCCCTGCAAAGCCCGGAGGCGCATATCCAGAATGGCCTGCGCCTGTAATTCGGAAAGGCCGAAACGTTCCATCAGTCGCTCTTTGGCGTTATCGTGGGAGCTGCGGATGATCTGGATCACTTCGTCGATGAAATCCAGAGCGATGCGCAGGCCCTCTACAATATGAGCCCGCGCTTTGGCCTTGTCCAGATCGAACTGAGAACGGCGAACAATGATCTCTTTCTGATGTGCGATATAATGTTCCAGCAGCTCTTTCAGGGAAAGAACTTTGGGGACGCCGTTCACTAAAGCCAAATTGATGATGCCGAAACTGACCTGGAGCTGCGTGTGCTTGAACAGCTGATTGAGGATAACAGAGGCGTTGGCTTCCTTTTTGACCTCAATAACTACGCGCAGGCCGTCCTTATCGCTTTCATCCCGCAGGTCAGTGATACCGTCGATCTTCTTTTCATGAACCAACTCGGCGATCTTTTGTACCAGCTGAGCTTTGTTTACCTGATAGGGCAGCTCTGTAACAAGGATACGCTGCTTGCCGTTGTTCATCTGCTCTATCACAGTGCGGGCCCTGAGTTTCAAAACGCCGCGTCCGCTGGCATAGGCCTGACGGATACCTTCCGTACCCAAAATAATGCCGGCAGTGGGGAAATCCGGACCTGGAATAGCTTTCATCAGCTCTTCCAGGCTGGCATCGGGATTGTCGATCAGGATACGGATGGCGTCGATCACCTCGCCCAGATTATGGGGCGGCATATTGGTGGCCATGCCGACCGCAATGCCGGAGCTGCCGTTTACCAGTAGATTAGGCATGCGTGACGGCAAAACTGTAGGTTCTTTTTCCAGACCGTCATAGTTATCTATGAAATCTACTGTGTTTTTGTTGATATCCGCCATCATGTCCATGGAGTATGGACACAGGCGGCATTCCGTATAACGCATGGCGGCGGCGCCGTGGCCGTCTATGGAGCCAAAGTTGCCGTGGCCGTCCACCAGTGGGTAGCGCATGGAAAAATCCTGCGCCATGCGTACCAGAGCATCGTAGACAGAGCTGTCGCCGTGGGGATGATATTTACCTAAAACATCGCCGACCACGCGGGCGCATTTTTTATGCGGTTTGTCAGGGCTGATGTTTTGTTCCAGCATGGACCACAGAACGCGGCGATGCACCGGCTTTAGTCCGTCGCGCACGTCGGGCAGGGCCCGGCCCACGATCACGCTCATCGAATAGTCGATGTAGCTGTCTTTCATTTCCCGGTTAAGGTTGCGGGTAAGGATCTTTCCGTTGTTGATCAAATCCATGATTCTGACGCTGCTTTGCCTCTCGCAGAGCTATCCTTTCTTAGGAATTATAGAGCGACATTGCTGTAAAAACCAAGGCAATATCAAATATCGAGGTTTTTGACAAATTGGGCGTTTTCCTGGATGAAAGCGCGGCGCGGCTCGACCTTTTCGCCCATCAGCAAGGTAAAAATCGATTCCGCTTCGGAGGCGTCGTCCATGCTTACCCTAAGCAAGGTGCGGTTTTGCGGATTCATGGTAGTTTCCCACAACTCCTCCTTATTCATTTCGCCCAGGCCTTTATAGCGGCTGATATCGTAACGGTCTTTATCTTTGTCGGTAAAGAACTTCTCCAGCTCCTTATCGTCGTAAATATACTGTTCTTCTTTATTGCGCTTGGACTTTACGCGATACAGCGGCGGCTGCGCGATATAGACGTAACCGGCCTCTATCAGCGGCTTCATATAGCGATAGAAAAATGTCAGCAGCAGAGTACGGATATGCGCGCCGTCGACGTCGGCATCCGTCATGATGATGAGCTTGTGATAGCGGGCTTTTTCGATATCGAACTCTTCATGGATACCGGTGCCCATAGCTGTGATCATGGCGCGGATCTCTTCATTGCCCAGGACCTTATCGAGCCTGGCCTTTTCCACATTGAGTATCTTGCCGCGCAGAGGCAGGATGGCCTGGGTACGGCGATCGCGACCACCAATGGCGGAACCGCCGGCGGAGTCGCCCTCCACCAGGAACAGCTCAGACAGGGCCGGATCCTTCATGGAGCAGTCAGCCAGCTTGCCCGGGAGCGAGGTGCGTTCCAGCACGGATTTGCGCCTGGTCATCTCCCTGGCTTTGCGCGCCGCTTCTCTGGCACGGAAAGCCTGGACCGTCTTTTCGATGATACGCTTGGTATCAGACGGGTGTTCTTCCAGATAGGTGCCTAGACCTTCGGTCACCACAGCGTCCACGATGGGCCGAACTTCCGTATTACCCAGCTTGGTCTTGGTCTGGCCTTCAAACTGAGGCTCTTCGACTTTAACGGAAATAATTGCTGTCAAGCCTTCCCGGATGTCCTCGCCGGAAAGATTAGGATTGTTTTCTTTAAGGATATTCAGTTTGCGGGCATAATCGTTCACCACGCGGGTAAGTGCGGTCTTGAAGCCGGCCTCATGGGTGCCGCCTTCCTGGGTATTGATATTGTTGACGAAAGAAAAGATGCTTTCCGCGTAGCTGTCCGTATACTGAAGGGCTATCTCGACCTGGACTTTATCCTTTTCATCCTCGTAAACGACAACCGGGTGCAGCACGTCTTTGTTCTGGTTGATATAGGAGACAAAGTCTTTTACGCCGCCGTCGTAATGATATACGGCTTCGCTTTCGTCCCGCTCGTCTACCAAAACGATTGTGATGCCTTTATTCAAAAAGGCCAGCTCTCTCAGGCGAACGGATAAAGTGTCCTTGCTGTACTCCAGCTCCTCAAAAATCTCGGGATCGGGAGCGAATTCGATAGTCGTACCCGTATTCTCAGATACGCCTGTCTTTTTCAGATCATACTGTGGCTTGCCGCGTTTATACTCCTGCACCCAAATGGCGCCGTCGCGCTCTACTTTAACTTTGAGCCAGGAAGACAGTGCGTTCACCACGCTCATGCCAACGCCGTGCAGGCCGCCGGAAACCTTATAGCCTCCGCCGCCGAACTTACCGCCGGCATGCAGCATGGTCAAAGCGGCCTCCAAAGCGCTTTTGCCGGTCTTGGGATGTATATCCACGGGTATGCCGCGTCCGTTATCGGAGACGGTGATGGAATTGTCGTTGTGGATCACGACTTTTATACGGTCGCAAAAGCCGGCCAAAGCCTCGTCGATAGAGTTGTCGACGATCTCATACACCAGATGATGCAGACCTCGAGGGCCTGTGGAACCGATATACATGCCGGGGCGGCGGCGAACGCCTTCCAGACCCTCCAGGATCTGGATCTGCGACGCGTCATAATCGCTGCCGTTAGCTGGTTTTTTTAAATCTTCTTGGGACATCTTTTTCCTCCGCACAAGGATGATTGCTTTTACAATTTATTTTAACATATTTAATAGAAGAATTCAAGTATTTTCTACTATATAATGTACTAAATTACCTGCAATCTGTGCCCACAACGCTAAATGTTGTCGGCAGGTTTTTTACTGCATTACCGCGAATATGCATAATCATGAATGAAAAAATCGACGTGTTTATTATAAATACCGAAGATCCGTTTTTGGGCGACGTTTTGGGATGCGATATCCGTATTATCGATCCACAGGCTACGGTGGCTGATCTGATGGATGCCCTGGACGGATTCGCAGCCGATCATCTGGCAGACTGTAAAGGCTGCGACGGCTGCTGTCAGGAGCGGGCTCCGCTGCTTTCCGCCGATGTTCCCGCTCTTGCCAGAATGCTGCCCTGTGATACCGCCTGGCCTGCCCATGCAGTGGTCGCCTCTTTCGGCCTGCTCCGGATAGATGACGGCGTAAGCGACGTCATGCTGCGCCGCGACGCCGACGGCGTGTGCGCCCAGCTTGATCTGGAAAACCGTTGCTGCACGATCTGGCCCCAACGGCCTTTTGTATGCCGCAGCCATTTTTGTCTGCCCAGAAGCTTTCTTTTAGAGCAACTTAGGCAGGATATAGCAAACCTCGGTTTGAACGAACTGACGCGGCTGTTATTAGCTGAGGAGGCCAACGGCGCGCCTCCTTTGGATGGCGTATGGTTATCTGAACGTTTGAAAGGCGATGATTATCAGCCCAACGCCTTCAGCGGCAAATCAGATTATCATGACATTTTACTCAAAGACTGTGTAGATCTGGAACTGTGGAAAGAATTATGCTCTGAGCGGAAGGGATGCTGAATGTACCCGCTGGTTCATTATTATGTTAATCAACAAGTGTTCGGCGAAGTATCGCATCTGACCGCCTTGGGAGCGTTGTGGCCGGATCTTGCGGTAGGAGCCGGCGGCAATCGGGACGACGCCCATTCTCAAGGCGCGGAATTTTACGCATGGTGCCTCGAGAATATGCCGGAAGCTCTGGACGCGGCCCGGGGGATGATAGGTCACGGCATCGACCCTCCCTGCGTAGACTATTATGCCGACGAATTCTGGCCCGATCATGTGCGGGGGTACATGTTCCGCGAAGCTCTCCCCTACCTGCCGCAGGTCGCCGCGTGCACCGGACTTGACGGCGACACCGACATCCCGCTGCTGCCGCCCGGAGGCGAGCCGCCGCGAAGCAACGTTTGGTGGAAGGCTCACAATCTGGTGGAGATGGCTTATGAAATGATAACTGCCCGCCGGCACCCAAATCTCGGCGCACAATTAGTAGAAGCCGTCGCTGACGAAGAAGCTGTGAATACTTTGGCCCGGGCTCTCAATCGCTGGCAAGGTCTGTCCGTCCAGCCTGTAACAGATATTTTCGCCGCCGTGCCCACCTCCTATGCACTGATCGACGCCGAGGCCATGGCTCAGGCAAAAATGCAGGCTGCCAGCATGCATCACCGCTTCAGCAGCTTTAACGTTGATATCCCGGCTCTGGCGGCATTGCTGGAAAAAATCAGCGAAGATCAGGCGGATAAATATCCCATCTTCATGTCCTTTTTAGTGGAACGTACCCGCGAGCAGATGCGGCCTTATATGTGATCTTGGCACCTCTCGGTTTGTCGGCATATGCTGTAGCATAGCGATAACACGAGAGGTGTTATATTATGAGTTTTTTCTATAACAACTGCAACCGCAGCCGGCAGTGCAGCTGCACTTGCGGCAACGAGAAAAATGACTGCGGCGAACGATCCTGCGACTGCCGAAAGACCGGTTCCGCTGCGGCAGTGTCAGCGGAAAACGCAGAACCGCAGGCGCAGACTGTGCGGGCATTACTTAACACCGTCATGGATTCCTGCTGTATAACCGAAGACGTCTGCCGAGAGATCACTTTTTCAGCTGAAGACATCGATCCCTGCAGCGTGGAAGTAGGGACAGCTCTCGACGTAGACATCAATGGAGACATCACCTTCCGCGAGGTGACCCGTGACAAGGACAGCTGCGTCTGCGTATCCACCGTCCGCTTCAACATCCCGGTGCGCATCTTCATCGACGACAGCGGCTGCGGCTGTAACTGTACCCGCTGCCTGGATCGGGATATCACAGTTATCCGTTCCGCTAAACTATGCTGCAGCGGCAGCTCGATCCTAACCACCTATAATTCCCAGGTGATCGCAGCCTCCGCTGTAGTCAGCGAAGTCTGCGCCGATCGGGTAACAGTAACCCTTTGTCTGCTGTTCCGCTCCTGTTTGCAGCAGACCATGCTGCGGGAGTATTCCTGGACAGCCACACCGGTATGCGAAAACCCCAACTGCCGCGACGCGCGTAACAGCCTGCTCGATTCCTGTGATACGGTCTGCGGCTGCACAGCGGGGGGCGCATCATGCCCCAGTTGTTGATATGAACATAAAAGAAAAGAAGCCGGGATTTCCCGGCTTCTTCGCTTTTGCATATGTTGAATTCAGGCAAACCTGATCAGCCCTTCAACTGACCGTCGCGGCAGCGAAGAGTCTCATACCATTTGCAGTCTTCGCATTTCTTCAGGTAGTTGACGCAGTAGCGGCCATAGTAACCCTGCTGATCGAGCTTACCGTCGACAAAGGCCTGTTTCCCTTCAAAAATGAAGTTGTCTTCTTTGCATTCTCTACCTTTCATGTTAGGAAAAGAAGCCATTTTCATTTTCCCCTTTCGTTATTATTACAGACGGGACCCCCCAATAATTGTCCCGAATGCTATTATATCACCGTTCGTAAGAAAAATCAATAACGGTCTGGAACCTACTCTGCGCTCTCTTCAGTCTGCTCAGGTGCGGGCAGCACGGAGGTGCAGTGCGGGCAGCGGGTAGCG
>CAMZIS010000013.1 GCA_947307285.1 uncultured Peptococcaceae bacterium
TGCCCCCGCTCCCGCTGCCGGCGGCAACACCGTCAACAGCCCGCTGCCCGGCACCGTGCTGAAGATCAAATGCTCCGTCGGCCAGGCCGTTCAGGCTGGCGACGTGCTGATGATCCTGGAAGCCATGAAGATGGAGAACGAGATCTCCGCTCCGGCTGCCGGCACCGTTTCCGCTATCCATGTTTCCCAGGGCCAGATCGTTCAGACTGGCGACGCCCTGGTCTCCCTGTAAGATCCGAGGATCTGCACAGGCAAATAGTTTCGCCTGTGGTGGAGTAACGCATTCTCCAACATGAAAGGGAGGTATATATGAATAGTGTTGGCGGAGCCTTATTAGGCTATTTTGCGGATACCGGCTGGGCCGCTTTCGAGTGGCGCCAGATCGTTATGATCCTGGTATCCTTCCTGCTTCTGTATCTGGCCATCAAAAAGGGCTTCGAGCCCCTGCTGCTGGTCCCCATCGCTTTCGGCATGCTGCTGGCCAACATCCCGCTGGGCGGCGTTATGACCGAACCCATCTACGAGAGCTTCCAGGCTATGGGCGCTGACGGCTCTTCCGCTCTGGTTCCCGTGCTGAACGAAAACGGCAACATCGCCAAAGGCGCGGTCGGCGGCCTGATGTACTACCTGTATCAGGGCGACGCTCTGGGCATCTTCCCGCCCCTGATCTTCATGGGCGTGGGCTGCATGACCGACTTCGGTCCGCTTATCGCTAACCCGAAGACCCTGCTGCTGGGCGCTGCCGCTCAGGTCGGCGTGTTCATCACCTTCTGGGGCGCTCTGGCCATGAACCAGTTCATCCCCGGCGTTTCCTTCACCTTCAAAGAAGCCGCTTCCATCGGCATCATCGGCGGCGCCGACGGCCCGACTGCCATTTACCTGGCCACCAAGCTGGCTCCCCATCTGCTGGGACCCATCGCCGTGGCGGCCTACTCCTACATGGCTCTGGTGCCGGTCATCATTCCGCCTGCGGCCAAGCTGGTCACCACCAAGAAGGAACGCAAGATCCGCATGGATCAGCTCAAACCCGTTTCCCGCACCACCAAGATCCTGTTCCCCATCCTCACCACCATCCTGGTTTCCCTGTTCGTGCCGGCGGCCACCCCGCTTATCGGTATGCTGATGCTGGGCAACCTGTTCCGTGAGTGCGGCGTTGTGGAACGCCTGAACGACACCGCTCAGAATGCTCTGATGAACATCGTCACCATCTTCCTGGCCGTGTCCGTGGGCGCCACCGCCAACGGCGAAGTCTTCCTGCAGCTGAACACCCTGGCCATCGTGGCTCTGGGCATGGTCGCCTTCTTCACCTGCGCCATGGGCGGCGCTCTCATCGCCCGTCTGATGAACGTCTTCCTGAAGAAGAAGATCAATCCGCTGATCGGCTCCGCCGGCGTTTCCGCCGTGCCGATGGCTGCCCGTACCGTCCACAAGATGGCGCAGCAGGAAGATCCCCAGAACTGGATCCTCATGCATGCCATGGGCCCGAACGTGGCCGGCGTTATCGGTACCGCTTCCGCGGCCGGCATCCTGCTGACCCTCTTCGGTTGATCCTGAAGCTTAAGCAAAAACAGGGCCTTCGGGCCCTGTTTTTTGTGTGCCAGACCGGAGGTCCTTTGGGTTTACTTTGGTCCGGAATTGCGATAAAATAGCATCATGGCCAAGGAATACGTAGTCATCGACCTGGAGACCACCGGTCTTGACATAATGAACGAGTCCATCATCGAGATCGCCGCCGTCAAGGTGCGCCGCGGTCTGATCGTGGACTCTTTTTCTACGCTGGTGGCCTGCGATACGCCGCTCAGGCCGGAGATCGAGGCCCTGACCGGCATAACCTCCGAGATGCTGCAGGGCCAGCCCGAGCTGAACGAGATCCTGCCCGAGCTAACGGAATTCATCGGCGACGCGGATATCGCCGCTCACAACGCGGAATTCGACTCCGGTTTCCTGCATCGATTCTGGGCCGACAGCCGCCAGTGGTTGGATACGATCACTTTGGCTCAGATCGCCTGGCCCTGCTTTCCCTCTTATTCGTTGGCCAATCTCTGCATCTACCTGGATATCGATAACGAATCCGCCCACCGTGCTCTGGGCGACGCCATGGCCACGGCGAAGCTGCTGATCGCCATCGAAAAGCAGCTGGACGCCCTGCCCGTGGCCGCGCGGCAGGATATACTCAAACTGTGCGAAGGCGACGACAGCCCGGCCGGCGAGCTCCTGCGCCGTAAATGCGGCCAGGTGGGGGAGAGCGCCGAGTATGCCGGAGACAAGCGCCAGGAAAAGGCTCCTCAGCGTGAGGTGGATGAGGATTACTGCATAGACCTGGATCAGATTTCCACCCTCATCGGACCGGACAGTGCCTTCCCGGAACGCATCGATGGCTTTGAGGAACGTCCTCAGCAGCTGAAAATGGCTCTGGCCGTGGCCAGGACCTTCAATGCCAACGGCCGTCTGCTGGTGGAGGCCGGCACCGGCACCGGCAAATCCCTGGCTTATCTGCTGCCGGCCGCCTTGTATTCCCAGGGCAGCGGCGGCCAGGTGGCCGTGTCCACCCACACCCGCAATCTGCAGGAGCAGCTGCTGAATAAGGATATACCCATGCTGTCCCGGCTGCTGGACCGGCCGGTGAAAGCCGCCGTCATCAAGGGCCGCAGCAATTATCTGTGCCGCCGCCTCTATCAGTACCTGCTGAACAATCCCCAGGATAACCTCAGATACTTCCTCATGCGGGTGGCCGTGTGGCGGGCCTCCAGCCGGACCGGAGACGGCGGTGAGCTGACCCTGACCTCCTATGATCGTTGGAAATGGCAGCGGGTCTGCGCCTCCCGGGAGAATTGCGCGCCCTTCTGCCCCTATTCCCGCCGCGGCTCCTGCCTGGTGCAGCGCGTGCGGTCTGAGGCCGCTGCAGCAGATATCATCATCCTCAACCATTCACTGCTCATCGCCAACGCCGCCATCGAAAAAGGCTTCCTGCCGGAGCTCCCTTATCTGGTGATAGACGAGGCCCAGCATCTGGAGGGCGCCGCCGAGGACCAGCTGACGTCGGGAGTGGATATCTTTGCCACCCTGGACCTGCTGGGACGACTGACCCGCAAGGAGCGGGGCCGGGCCGCCGGCGCTCTGGCCAACCTGCGGCGGCATTTGCCCACAGCCCTGTCCGAAGCCTTATGGGAACTGGCAGAACATCAGCTGGACAATATCGAAATCGACTGCGAAAACGTGATCCAGGAAGCGGAGGGCTTTTTCGATCTGCTGGCCGGCTCTTTCCGCCAGCCGGAAGAAAAGATCGCCTATTTCCCGCACAAGGTGCGTATCCTGCCCCGCCATCGGGACAGCGGCGCCTGGCAGCTGATATTGCAGCAGGGCGAAAGCTTCGCCACCCAGCTGGAAGCCCTTTCTCAGCATTGTTTCCGCCTGCTGGATCTGCTCAACGACGGGGAAGACGAAAGCGAGCAGGACCGCATACCCGGCTGCGAAGAGGTTTACAGCGCAGCCAACATGGGGCGGGAGCTGGCCGGTACCGTCAACGCCTGTCTGCAGGAGAACGACAATTACGTGGCCTGGGTGGAATTCCCGGACGCTGCCAAAAAGCCTTCGGTCAATATCGCCCCGATCGAACTGGGAGAACTGCTGGATATATGCCTTTACCAGCAAAAGAAGGCCTTGGTAATGACCTCGGCCACCCTGGCGGCAGGCAGGGATTTCAGCTATTTCAAGCATCGCCTGGGCCTGGACCGGCTGGAAACGCCTCCGGCTGAGCTGGTCATGCCCTCGCCCTTCCTATACCGGGATCAGGCCCTGTTCACCGTGGTCAACGATCTGCCGGATTGGAGTCGCTGCAATGAGGTGGCGGCCATCGAGGCCATCTCCGCCGCTCTGATCAAGCTGCTTGCCGCCTCCCGGGGCCGGGCCATCGTGCTGTTCACGTCGCACTATCAGCTGAAAGCGGTGTTCGATAACATCAAGCAACCCTTGCAGGAGCAGGGTGTAACCGTGCTGGCCCACGGAGTGTCCGGCGCGCCCTCTGGCCTGCTGGCCCGCCTGAAAGCAGAAGAGCATATCTGCATCCTGGGAGCCAACAGCTTCTGGGAAGGTGTGGACGTCAGCGGCAGCGCTCTGTCGCTCCTGGTGGTGGTGCGGCTGCCCTTCTGGCCGCCCAATACGCCCATCGCCCAGTCCCGCATGGAGCGCATCGAGGCCGAGGGCCGTTCTCCTTTTAACGATTACAGCCTGCCGCAGGCGCTGATCCGCTTCAAACAGGGCTTCGGTCGTCTGATCCGCTCTGATCAGGACAGCGGTGTGTTCTGCGTGCTGGATCGCCGCATCGTGGAGAAATACTACGGCAGCCGTTTTGTCCGCGCCTTGCCGGACATGCGGAGGGTGGTGGGCAGCACCGACGAGATCGCTGATGAGATCAGCCGCTATCTGGGATGACACTTTCTGCGGTCCGGCGCATATAATGTGGCAAAACACTGAGGAAAGCCGGTTAGCTTATGCGGGTGTATTATTTGAAGCTGCCTTTGCCGCTGCGCAGACTGTTTGGGAAAAGGAACGGTGTGACCTATACCGTGAATAATGGATAATAGGGGAAAGGAACGGCATTATGATGCCGTTCCTTTTGTGAACGCCGTTCTCTAACGTTAGCGGGCAGGTTGACGTACTGATCCGGCAAAGCGCCGCTGACGTTTAAACATAGGGAAGGGCTGCAAGGCCAGAACAGTTTATTCTGTATCTGCCGGCAGCGATCCGGGTTCCCTGAGCCCGAGAGGCAAGTTCATCTTACTCCCAGCACTCCTCCGGCCAAGGCTGACAGCAGACAGACGCCGATCTGCGCCACATCTGCTCCGTTCCCGCCAAGCAGGAGCGTGATCAGCAGGGTGACCCCGCCTACCGCCGCGCCCATGACAAGCCCCCGACGGCCGCTGCAGCGTGCTGCCATGAAGCCGCCGCCGAGAGCTGCTGCGCCGTCGATGAACAGGGCGACCGTGCTCAGTACCTCTTCGCTCAGGGGACTGAAATAGACCGCCGCCGCCGCGGCCAGCGAAAGTGCAAGCAGCAGCAAGGCGGCGCAGACCACGCCGATCATCACGGCCGTCATATAGGCGGCGCCGCCGTTCATCCGTAGCTTTTCCTCCATGTTCCACCTCCGGCCGGTCTTTTGTTCCATCATATTCATCCGTCTCCGCTTTATGCTTGACGGGCCTGAGCAAAAAGCATACAATAATATAGATTGAAGCCCGACGGGTCACATGGAGGTGCGCAGTGGCAAAGACAGAGATAGATCAGGAACGTATCCAAAAGGCGGTACGGGAAATACTGGAAGCTATCGGCGAAGATCCGGAGCGGGAGGGCCTGCGCGGCACTCCGGGCCGCATTGGCCGCATGTACGCGGAGATCTTCGACGGCATCCACATCGATCCGCGGGAATGCCTGAAGACCCAGTTCACCGAGGACGAGCATAACGAGATGGTCATCGTCAGAGACATCCCGTTTTCTTCCATGTGCGAACACCACATGCTGCCCTTCATCGGTAAAGCCAATGTGGCCTATATCCCGCAGAACGGCCGCATCACCGGCCTGTCCAAAATCGCCCGGGTGGTGCAGGGGTATTCCCACCGGCTGCAGTTGCAGGAGCGGCTGACCAGCCAGGTGGCGGACGCCTTGATGGACGAGCTCCAGCCCATGGGCGTTCTGGTGACTATCGAGGCCGAGCATATGTGCATGAGCATCCGCGGCGTCAACAAGCCCGGCGCCCTGACCGTAACTTCCGCCGTGCGGGGCATTTTCCGTTCCGACCCGCGGACCCGCAGCGAGGCCCTGGAACTGATAAACTCGTCGCGTAAATAGGAAAGGCTGCAACATGGGAAAAGCCTCACACAACAAAGCGATCCGAGCACAGCATACGGCTGCGGAGGCGAAAGAGAACAAGCATGAAAAGCCGGCCAAGCCCTGGTGGCGGGAAGCCCTGGAACTGGTCCTGCTGGCAGCCGCCCTGGCCCTGGCCTTCAAATTTTTCCTCTTCGATACCCGCAACATCCCCTCGTCCTCTATGGTGCCAACCATCGTGCCGGGAGACAGGGTCATCATGTCCCGCCTGTCATATCTGGGGGCCAATGAACCGGAGCGCGGCGATATCGTGGTCTTTCGCGCACCGGATGAGCTGAACGAGCGCGACGACCTGATAAAGCGCGTGGTGGGCCTGCCCGGGGAAGAGGTGGCGGTCAGCGGAGGATATGTCTATATCAACGGCGAAGCCCTGGACGAACCCTATCTGGCTGAGACGCCCATGTACGAGTTCGGCCCTTACACGGTGCCGGAGAACTGCTATTTTGTACTGGGCGACAACCGCAACTGGAGCAATGACGCCCATATGTGGCAGGAGCATTATATCAGCGGCGACAGCATCAAGGGCAAGGCCGTGTGGCGTTACTGGCCCCTGTCCCGCTTCGGAGCGATCTACGAATGAATATCCTATTGACCAACGATGACGGCATCGAGGCCTACGGCTTGAAAGTGCTGGCTCTTGAGCTTTCCCGCATCGGCCGGGTCAGCCTGGCCGCGCCGGAAAAGAATCACAGCGGCGCCGCTCACGGCATGACGGTGACCCAACCCCTGCGGGCCACGCCCAAAGAATACGCCGGCATCACCGGCCCGGCCTGGGCCATCAGCGGCACGCCGGTGGATTGCGTGAAGCTGGCCATCGATCAGCTGCTGCCGGAGAAACCAGACATCGTTATCTCCGGCGTCAACAACAGCCCCAATTTGGGCACAGATATCGTCTATTCAGGCACTGTGGCCGCGGCGCTGGAGGGATGGCTGCATCAGCTGCCCGCACTGGCCGTCTCCGTGGCCAACGAATTCCGCCATACGGATGAGGGCAACTACGAACTGGCCGCCCGCATCGCGGCGGACTTCGCGGAAAAGCTGGTCAGCGGCGAGATACCTCGCACTTTGCTTAATGTCAACGTCCCCGGCAACGTGCCGCAGGACGTGCGCGGCATAAAATACGCCGGCATGGGCTGGCGCTGGTACACAGGCGCCTATGAAAAACGCACCGATCCCAACGGCCATGATTATTTCTGGCTGACAGGCAAGCCTTACGACACGCCCACCGACGGCACCACGGACGTGGAAGTCATTGCCGAAGGCTATGTCTCCGTCACGCCGCTGTTTTCCGATCTGACCGACCGGGAGCTGCTGCGTCGCCTCAGAGGCTGAAGCTACGCCCACAACTGAAGAGAGTAAGCAGATAAGCGACTGCCGCCCCGGCGATGCTGAACCAAGCGCCGCCGCCGGCGGCCGTTTTTTCGCAGATCAGCCAGGCCGCAAAGGCGGCCGCCAGCGCCAGCAGGGGAGGGCCGGCGATCTTCAGCCAGGGCAGCCCCTGCCGCAAATGACGGCGAACGGTAGCAAGATGCAGCAGGGTCCCGCACAGCCAGGCCAGATCCGATGCCAGAGCAGCGCCGTAAATGCCGACATCGGGCAGGGGTACCAGCAGGACCACGCCCACAAGCAACAGACAGCCGGAGACAGTGTTATTGATCAGCAGCCGCCTTACGTCGCCCAGCCCCTGTATGATGCCGGCCAGCGTCATCTGCAGATAGAAAAAGATGCCGCCCGGCGCCAGCGCTCTGAGGATAGGCGCGGCCGGGGCATTGTGGAACAAAAGGGCGCACAGCGGCTCGGCATATAAGAACAGCAGCGTCATGCCGGGCAGGGTGCAGATAATGGTGGCCTGCAGCGGACGTTGGATGTATGGCTGCAGGGCTTCCGGCGCCCCGGCGTTTTCCGCCACCGCAGGCATGACCGCCGTTGCCAGGGCGGAGGCAAAGACCCCCGGCAGATGAAGCAGAGTCAGGGCTACGCCGGAAAAGCGTCCGTAGATCTCGGTGGCCGCGCTCACGCTGCAGCCGGCGGTCTGCAGACAAAAGGGTATCAGATAGGCCTGCAGCATCAGCAGAGCGCTGTTCACCAGCCTGCCGCCGGTCATGGGCAGTCCGTAAGAGAGCAGGCGGCGGGCAGCCTGCATATGCCTTCTTTCCCGGCCGGCCGACACAGGCTTCCTGCGCCGGATACTGCCTGTCAGCGCCAGATAGAGGAATCCCGCCAGTTCGCCGCCGACCGTAGCCAGGGAGACTCCCGCTGCCCCTTGCTCCAGCCCCAGGCCCAGCAACCGTGGCACCAGATAAAGCCCCAGCGCTACCCGGGCGACCTGCTCCGTGTTTTGGCTCATGCCCAATACTCCCAGATCACGCCGGCCCTGGAACCAGCCGCGCCAGGCAGAGGCCAGGCTGACGATGAAGACGGCAGGCGTAATGGCAAGCAGGCTCATCTCCACCCGGGGATCTGCGGCAAAATAAAGCGCCAGCTTAGGGGCAAGAGCTGCCGCTACCAGGGAAACGCCCAGGCCGCTGATGAGAAGCAGACGGCGGGTAACGCTGAAGCTCGTCTCGCTGTTGCTCCTGTCTCCGGCCACGCTTTGAGCCAGGGCCGGCTGCAGTCCCAGCCCGGCCAGGACCAGCAAAAAGGAATAGACCGGAGTGACCATCTCCACCAGGCCTATGCCTTCGGCGCCCAGCAGGCGCACCAGCGCCACCCGGTAGTAAAAGCCCAGTCCTTTTACCAGCACGTTGGAGGCAAAGAGCAGTGCCGTACCGTAAACCAATGAGTGGCGGAGCTTTTTTCTCTTCATATTCGACTATATGCGAAAAGAAGCAAATTTTTCCTTGATTTCGGAGAGGATTTTAGAAGTGATTATATAATATATATAATTCGGTTATATATGCTAATATGGTTTTAAAGCCGTTTAAGGAGGATATCAATCAAATGAAGGTTTACCCGTCTGAAAAGATTCGCAATGTCGGTATGGTGGCCCACCAGGGCGCAGGCAAGACCTCTCTTACCGAAGCTCTGATCTTCAATACCGGCGCGACCACTCGCCTGGGCACGATCGAAGCCGGCAATACGGTCGCCGACTATCATCCCGAGGAACTGAAGCGCAAGAGTACCGTCAACACTTCTTTGGTCGCCTGCGAATGGCGGGATCACAAGATCAATGTGGTTGATACTCCCGGTTTCTCCGATTTCTTCGGTGAAGTCTGCAGCACGCTCAGGGTGGCCGATTCCCTGGTCATGGTGATCGACGCCAACGGCGGCGTGGAAGTGTCCACCGAGATCATCTGGGAAATGGCTGACGATAAAAAGATCCCCATGATCGCTTTCGTCAACAAGCTGGACCGCGAGAACGCCGATTTCTTCAAGGCCGTGGACGACATGAAGGCCAAATGCACCGGCTTCAGCCAGGCCCGCCAGGTCATCCCCGTAGAGCTGCCCATCGGCAAGGAAGCCGGCTTCAACGGCGTGGTCGATCTGATCAACCTCAAAGCCTACAAATACGAAAACGGCAAGTCCAGCGAGATCCCCATCCCCGGCGATATGCAGGGCCAGGTGGATGAATACCGCGAAGCCATGATCGAAGCCGCCGCCGAAGGCGACGACGACATCATGATGAAGTACCTGGATACCATGGAGCTGACCGAAGAGGAGATCATCCTCGGCCTCAAGGGCGGCGTGGCCAACGCCAAGGTCGTGCCCGTGCTGTGCGGCTCTGCCACCAAGAACATCGGCTGCGACAAGCTGCTGGACCTGCTGGTCGATTACGGCGCCTCTCCGCTGGCTCATATCGATGCCGCCGCCGCTTCCGCCGCTCCGGCCGCGCTGATCTTCAAGACCATGGCCGACCAGTTCGTGGGCCGTATCTCCATGTTCAAGGTCTATTCCGGCAAGCTCAAGGGCGATTGCACCATGTTCAACGCCAACAAGGGCGTGGATGAAAAGGTAGCTCAGCTGTCCACCATGCAGGGCAAGACTTCCATCCCTCTGCCTGAGCTCAACCTGGGCGATATCGGCGCCGTGGCCAAGCTCACCGCCACCGTCACCGGCGACACCCTGACCACCAAGGATTCCGGCATCGTGCTGGACGGCATCGAATTCCCGGTGCCCAACCTGTCCGTGGCCATCGTGCCCAAGACCAAGGCCGACGAAGACAAGCTGGGCAACGCCATCAACCGTCTGCTGGAAGAAGACCCCTGCCTGCGCTTCGAAAAGAACGCCGAGACCCGTCAGACCCTGATCACCGGCATCGGCGAAGCTCACCTTAACATCGTTATCGAGCGTCTGAAGAAGTTCAACGTGGAAGTTTCCACCGCCGACGTGAAGGTAGCCTATCGCGAAGCCATCCGCGGCAAGGCCGAACACGTCCAGGGCAAGCATAAGAAGCAGTCCGGCGGTCACGGCCAGTACGGCGACGTCATCATCAATATGGAGCCGGATTACGAAAACGACTTCACCTTCGAAGAACAGATCTTCGGCGGTTCCGTGCCCAAGCAGTACATCCCCGCCGTGGAAAAGGGAATGCGCGAATCCCTGTCCGAAGGCATCCTGGCCGGCTTCCCGGTGTCCAATATCAAGGTCACCCTGATCGACGGTTCCTACCACGACGTGGACTCTTCGGAAATGGCCTTCAAGATCGCCGCCAACCTGGCCTTCAAGAAAGCCTGCGAACAGGCCAAGCCCATCCTGCTGGAGCCGGTGATGAACGTTGACATCCTGGTGCCCGACGAATTCATGGGCGACATCATGGGCGACATGAACACCAAGCGCGGCCGCATCATGGGCATGGAAAAGATGGGCACCCGCCAGCTGATCCACGCGCAGGCGCCTCTGGCCGAGCTGCAGCGCTACACCATCGACCTCAAGTCCATCACCCAGGGCCGCGGCAAGTTCACCATGACCTTCGATAAATACGAAGAAGTCCCGGCCAACATTGCCGAAAAGGTCATTGCTCAGGCCAAGGCCGAAAAAGAAGCCGAATAATCAGTTTTACGCGAGGGCGGGTCATCCCGCCCTCTTTTTTCATTTGCCGTCCTCCCGCCGCATAAACTGTGCCGGGGAGGATAGGAGTTATGCTGTGGGAAAAACTGAAAGCGGTCTTGCTGCACCGGGATCTGGCGGCACGCCCTGCTGATTATATCCTGCCCGCAGTCTGCGCCGCGGCCGGCGCGGCCTGCGGCTGGCTGGCTCCGGCAGGCTGCTTCGGCGCGGCTCCGGACGAGATCGGGCCGGCGCTGGAAAGCTATCTGTCGCGTCTGCCGGCGGCGGGGTTAGTCCCCGGCCGGGAGCTGCTCGCTTTTCTCAAATGGAACGGCGGCCTGCTGCTGGCGCTCATGCTCAGCGGCCTTTATGCCGTGGGCCCTGCCTTTATCCTGGCCCTGATCTTCCTGCGCGGTTTTTCCTTTGCCTTCAGCGATTATTACCTGGCCTGCGCTAAAAGCCCCGCCGCCGCGTTTTTGCTTGCGGCGTCGATCCCGCCCCAGGCTTTGGCCCTTCTTGTCTGCCTGCGGGGAGCGAGAGCGGCGCTGGACCTGTGCAGTGCCCGGCGCCAAAGCACGCTGCCGCGGCGTAAAGGCCAGCTTTATAAGGAATACTTCGCCTCCTTTTTGACCTGCCTGCCTGCGCTGCTGTTAGCCGCTTTTTCCCACTCCCGCCTGCTGCCTTTGGCGCTGGCTCTGTTCCACGGGGCGGGCTGAGGGCAGGAAAAAGGGGCGGCAGCCCGAATTGTCTTTAATGAAGGTGGCTGATTATGCCAAAAAAGAATGCTTTTCCGCAGCCTGCGTCAAAAAAAACTACCGCCATGGAGCAGGCTGTCAAGGATTATATCGATTCTCTGGATCTGGAACGCTCCATGTCCGCCAACACCCGGGACAGCTACGGCCGGGATCTGCAGGCCTTTGCCCGCTGGCTGGAGCAGCGCGGGGTAATGGATCCGGTCCGGCTTGATCCCGACCTGATCCGGGATTTTCTGGCTGCCCAGAAAAAACAGGGCCGCGCCGCCTCCACCATTTCCCGGCGTATGTCGGCCATCCGCGGCTTCTGCCGTTATCTGGCGCAAAAGCATATACTTGAGACCGACGTAGGCGCTCATCTGCGGGCGTCCCGGGGGCAAAGACCTTTCCCGGACGCCCTGAGCGAAGCCGATATGGACAAGCTGCTGCAGCTGCCGGATACGTCCACCGCCCTGGGCATACGCGACAAAGCCATGCTGGAGATATGCTACGGCTGTGGGCTGCGGGTCTCGGAGCTGGTGGAGCTCACATTGCACGATATGGATTTCGAAGCGGGATTCATCCGCGTGCTGGGCAAGGGCTCCAAAGAACGCATCGTGCCACTGGGCGCTTTCGCCGAAGAAGCTCTGGCGGATTATATGGAAAACAGCCGCAATGTGCTGCTCAAAGGCAAACGGACCCAGCAGCTCTTCGTCAATGGCAGAGACGGAGGCAAACTGTCCCGCAGCGGTTTTTTCCGCATCCTGGACGCCTACGGCAAAAAGCTGGGCAAAAAGATACATCCCCATGCCCTGCGCCACAGCGCGGCCACCCATATGCTGGCCAACGGAGCCGATCTCCGGGTGATCCAGGAATTCCTGGGCCACAGCGATATCAGCACCACTCAAATCTACGCTTCCCTGGAGCGTAGCCAGCTCAAGGGCATCTATAACAGATATCATCCCCGTTCCGGGCTTTTCAAAGGAGAATAGCATGAGAAGGTTCATCATCGTGGTCATGGATTCGGTGGGCTGCGGCGAGCTGCCGGACGCCGCCGCCTATAACAGCGTGGGCGCCCATACGCTGGGCCATATCGCGTCCTACAGGCCGCTGCATTTGCCGAATATGCAGCGTCTGGGCCTGGGCAATATCGTCGAACTGTCGCACGTCCCGCCGGTGGACGAGCCCGAAGGCGCCTGGTGCAAAATGGCCGAGCGCACCGCCGGCATGGACACCACCTCCGGACATTGGGAGATCGCCGGACTGGTGTTGGACCGGCCCTTGCCCACCTATCCGGATGGGTTCCCGACAGAGGTGACGGATCGTCTGAAAGAGGCCTTTGGCTGCGATATCCTGGGCAACTGCGTGGCCTCCGGCACTCAGATCATCAAGGACCTGGGTGAAGAGCACATGCGCACCGGCAAGCCCATCGTCTACACCTCCGCTGATTCGGTGCTGCAGATCGCCTGCCACGAGCAGGTCTACAGCCCGGAGCAGCTGTACGAGCTGTGTCGTAAAGCGCGGGATATCATGCAGGGCCCCCACGGCGTGGGCCGCATCATCGCCCGTCCCTTTTTGGGCAGCTGCGCCGCGGATTTCTGGCGCACGGAAAACAGACACGATTTTTCCCTGTAGCCTCCGGCGGGCGGCCTGCTGCAGCGTGTAAAGGAAGCCGGTCTGCCCGTGGTCAGCATCGGCAAGATAAACGACATTTTTGCCGGCTGCGATATCACGGACGTCCTGCCTGGCCATGATAACGCCCAATCGCAGGAATCGCTGTACAAGGCCCTGGACAGCTTCGACAGGGGACTGATCTTCGCTAATTTCGTGGATTTTGATATGGTCTACGGCCATCGAAATAACGTGGAAGGCTACGCGGCGGCGCTGGAAGCCTTTGACGCAGGCCTGCCGGCAGCCCTGGACAAGCTGGGGCCGGAGGACGTCCTGGCCGTCACCGCGGATCACGGCAACGATCCCACCACCATGGGCACGGATCATAACCGGGAATACGTGCCGCTGTTGCTGGTCGGGCCCCGGGTGCGGCCCGTTCCTCTGGGCC
>CAMZIS010000014.1 GCA_947307285.1 uncultured Peptococcaceae bacterium
GAACGATCTGGATCATGACGGATACAGGCTGGCCCTGCTTTATACCGATATCCCCGGTTTTTACGAGCCCCTGGGCTTCACCTGCTGCTATGGCCTGAGGCGGCTGCGCTTTGCGGCGGCGGCCGGAAGCGACGCCTTTGCCAGGCGGGAGCCCGACGCGGAAACGATCGCGCATTGCGATAAAGTGTACCGGAGCATGTGCCGCAGCTTCGACGGCTATGTGCTGCGCTCTCATGACAACTGGCTAACCTATAGCGGCGACTGGCTGACCGACAAGCGCAACGGGCTTTATGTGGGCGATAACGCTTATATCCTGACCGACGTGAGTGAAGAGACTTTCGCCGTTAAAGAGATCGGCTTCGCGGACGGTGAGGCATTGACGCAGGCCCTGGCCTGCTGCGCTCATCTGGCCGCGGCCCAGGGATATCCCGGCTTCACCTGGGACGCGCCGGAGAGCGCTCCCCTGCCCCCTCAGGCGGAAGAGACCAGGCGTCCCTGGGTCATGGCCCGCGTCACCGGACAGGGCGAGGTGACCTCCCCGGACGCCGCCGCGGCCACCCGGAAGCTGCTGGGCGCGCCTGATCCGCGGCTGTGGGTGGGCGAGATCACCTGAGATTATTGACTTTGTAAAACTCTGCTGACAGATATGATAAACGACAGGTCCAAGGAGGGACGAGCATGGCATTATCCTGCGGTATCATCGGCCTGCCCATGACGGGTAAGACCACCTTTTTCAATCTGCTGACCGGAGCGGGGGCGGAGACCAGCGCATTTTTCAGCGGCAAGACCTCCACCAACACCGGCTGCTGCCAGATACCCGACGAGCGGGTGGACTGGCTGTCCGGTCTGTTCAAGCCCAAGAAGACCACCTACGCCCAGGTAGAGATGATCGACATCCCAGGCCTGGTGCGGGGTGCCTCCCAGGGCCAGGGCAGCGGCAACGAGTTCCTCTCCGCCGTACGGGAAGCAGACCTGCTGTGCCATATCGTGCGGGCCTTCGAAAACGCCGACGTGCTGCACGCTGAAGACAGCATCGACCCCATGCGGGACATCTCCATCATCAACACCGAGCTGCTCTTCGCCGACCTGCAGATGATCGAGACACGGCTCTCCCACATCAACGGCGGCTCCCGCAAGAAATTGGAGCATCCCCTGGAGGAGCAGGCCCTGCTGAAATGCCAGGAAACGCTGATGGAAGAAAAGCCCCTGAAGCTGCTGCAGCTGGACGAGGAGGAACAGGAGGCCCTGCGCCACATCACCTTCCTTACCAACAAGCCGCTGCTGATCGTCATCAACGTGGATGAAGCCCAGATGAGCTCCGGCGACTATCCCCAAAAGGAGCAGGTGGAAGCCTACTGCAAGGAGCAGGGCTACGAGCTGATAACCGTCTGCGCCAAAAGCGAGGAGGAGATCAGCGAGCTGGACGCCGAGGACCGGGAGCTGTTCATGGAGGAGCTGGGCATCAGCGAGCCGGGCATCAACCGCATCGCCAAGGCGGTCTACGCCCAGCTGGGGCTCATTTCCTTCCTCACCGCCGGCGAAGACGAGGTCAAGGCCTGGACCATCCGCAAAGGACTGCCGGCCAAGAAAGCTGCGGGCAAGATCCATTCCGACATCGAGCGGGGCTTCATCCGCGCCGAGACCGTGGCCTTCGACGACCTGAAGAACTGCGGCTCCATGGCCGCGGCCCGGGACAAGGGCTGCTTCCGCCTGGAGGGCAAGGAATACATCGTAGCCGACGGCGATGTCATCAATTTCCGCTTTAACGTGTGACAGGAGGTAGGCACATGAGCTTCAATCCCAACTATATCCCGGATTTCAACGACAAGCAGGCGGCGGAAGCCACCGCCGACCGGGACCGCATCATGAACAAGATCGCCGCCGCGGCCCGGGACGGGGTGGACCCCAAGAGCCAGGCCGCCATGGAGCTGGTGGACGAATACCGCTTCGGCTTCATCGACAAATGGATGTATAAATCCACGCCCATCATCTTCTTCGGTCTGTCCGCCGTGGTGGAGGACAACCGCCCGGACAAGCTGGCCTACGACGCCTACGGCGAAGGCACCGCCCTGTGGCTGAAGACCGCCTTCCGCGCCTATTACTACTATGCCAAGGGCCAACCCATTCCTGACGATTTTTGATACCAACCGATACGCCATAACCGCGACAAAAAAGCAGACGCATTCAGCGTCTGCTTTTCTTATCGGGCTTTGCGTTCGTCCTGCTAATCCGTTTCTTTCACGAAGCGGTTTTCGATGAAGACCGCGATCAGAAGCACCACCCAGCCGATGGCGCCGTACACCGTGGGCAGCTCCCGCACCAGCAGAAAGGCCCAGACCGGGGTGAGGATGAACTCCCAGGCTCCGAGGATGCTGGCCTTTTGCGGGCCCACCTTGCGCACGCCCATCATGTAGAAGATATAGCCGCCGGACAACTGGACCAGTCCCAGGAACAGCACGTAGGGGATGGCGGACAGCTCGATATGTATGTGGTAGCTGGGCCACAGCAGCAGCGCGGTGAGTATGAGCACGCCCGCCGCCAAATTGAGCAGGGCGATGGTGGACAGATAGCCGCCGGCCCGCACCCGGTTCAGACTGACGCTGACCCCGGCAAAGGCCAGGCCCGCGCCTACGCCGAACAGGTTGCCCATGAAATTGGTGCCGGTGTTGGGCTCACAGAGGATGATGATGATGCCGGCGAGCATGATGACGATAGGCACCAGCCGGCGCAGGCTGGGCCGCTTATGCCGGAAAATCCAGTTGCCCAGGCAGATGAACAGCGGCGTGGTGAACTGCAGGGCCAGTGCGTTGGCCGCGGTGGTGAAGCGGATGGCGCAGAGGATGCACAGCACCAGTCCCGTGAAGGAGGCGATCAGCAGCAGCAGCCAGCGGTCCCAGACGATCTTTTTGGGACGCAGGAAAGGCAGCAGTACCAATCCGGCCAGCATGGAACGGACGCCGGGCAGCAGGATGGCGTCCATCTGGAAGCTCTTGGTAACGCCGCCGGCGGTGGAAAAGAGGAAGGCGGAAATGAAGACCAGCCATTCGCCGGGCAGGCGGTCGATGAGGGCAGCGATTTTCTTGAACATAGCTTCACTTTCCTGCCCCATCCGGGACAGAGGTCTTCTCAGCTTGGTTATCCAAAAACAGGTTCAGCAGCAGTCCGGCCAGGATCAGCAGCCAGCCGATGAAACCGAACAGCGTAGGCATATCGGACAAAAACAGAAGCGTCCACACCGGGGCCAGCAGAAATTCGCCCAGAGCCAGCATGGAGCAGCGGAACAAAGGCAGCTTGGCCAGGCCCACGCCGTAGAGGAAATACGGTATCACCTGCTGGCTCACGGCCATCACCAGCAGCATCAGCCAGATGTAGGCAGTGAAGCTCCGCGCTTCACTGAGGGACGCGGGCTGCAGGATGAGGATGACGGCCAGGATGAAGGGACAGGAAAACAGATTGGCCAGGCAGAGATGGCTGATGCGCTTCTCGTAGGGTATGGCGTTGTAATTCACGGCAAAACAGGCAAAAGCCGCCCCGGCCAGCAGGCCCATGAAATTGCCGAACTGATTGGTGCCGGTCTTGGGCTCGATGACGATGACGAGGATGCCGGCCAGCAGCAGCAGTACGGAGGGTATATAGCGGCGGTTGAGCTTTTTCGCCTTGATGCAGGTCAGGGCGAATATCCACAGCGGCGAAGAATAATAAAGCGCCGTGGCGTTGGCCGCCGCGGTGTAGCGGGAGGACAGCACGTAGAGCATGCTGATGCAGGCGAAGGAGGGCAGCAGGATGAACAGCCGGGGCCCGGCCTTGATATCGCTGCGCTTGAAGAAGGGCAGCAGGATGACGCCTGCCATAAGATTGCGGAAGCAGGGCAGGACCATGGGGTCGATGGTCACCAGCTTTACCAGGAAGGGCGACAGGCTCCACAGCACGGCGGCGATCAGCACCGCCGCGGTGCCCGGCATTCTTTCGATAAATCTGCCCACGGACAACTCCTAAAGATCATTCCGGTAAACGGTCGGTGGTACGTACTACGTGGCAGGCTCCGCTGTGCAGGCGGATGGACATGGCCCGGGCGGTCATCTGCGCCAGCTGCCGGTTGGGGCAAAGGGCCCATACCACGCCTCCGCTGCCGCTCAGGTGAGCGCAGGCGCTGGTATCGGCGCAGGCCTCCTGCACCTCGCGCAGGCGGCGATAAAGACGGAAGGCGGGCTCCTCCAGCATATTCACGCTATGCCGGCGGATCTCGCTTTTGTCGCCGGAAAGCACGGCCCGGGTCAGAGCGTCGATATTGCCGGGAGCATCTTCCGGCGCTTTGTCAAAGGCGGCGTACACTTTGGCCGTGGACACCGGGATGGCCGGGTCCACCAGTATCAGGTCGTACTCGCACTCAGCCGCCAGAGGGGTGACGCGCTCGCCCGCGCCTTCCACCAGAGCCAATCCGCCGTGGAGGCAAAAAGGCACGTCCGCGCCGACCTTCATGCCGATATCGCACAGCCGGTCCAGGGGCAAACCAAGCCCCAGCAAACGGTCGGCGCCCCGCAGCACGGCAGCCGCGTCAGCGCTGCCGCCGCCCAGGCCCGCCGCCACGGGTATCTTTTTTTCGATCTCTATCAGCAGGCTCTGGGTGAGCCCCCGCTCCGCTTTCAAGGCCTGCCATGCACGGAGGGCCAGGTTGGGCCCATCGTCCGGCAAAGGGGGAGAGCAGCGGCATTCGTCCTTTTCCGCCAGGGTCAAACGCAGGACGTCGCACAGGTCCACCGTCTGCATGAGCGACCGGAGCAGATGATAACCGTCCTCCCGTTTGCCCACTATCTCCAGTCCCCAGTTGATCTTGGCCGGCGCTTTGATCTCCAGGCTATCCATGGTATCGCTCCTCTTCCCTGCTCACAGGGCGCCCAGCAGGCGCGCTTTCAGGTTGCGATAGGCATTACTGTAATAGACCGCGCCCTGGGACTCGGGATGTTCTTCGCCGAAAGGACGGGCCGACAGGGCCAGCAGGGGCGGCGCCTGGATGCGCTTGGCGATGGCCGTGCCCTGATACAGACGCCACCAGCGTTCCAAGTCCTCGATGAAAGCGGCGGCCGTAGGGAAATTCCTGCGGCAGAGGCCGGGCTCGCAGCCCAGGACGGATTCCAGATCGCCCTGCTCGTAATGGAAAAGGGCGTGATAGATATCAGCGTTGCGCTCCACCCAGTAGGCCAACAGATAGTCGTGATAGGCGTAGATCAACGGGTCGCCCAGACCTTTGGTGACGTCGTGATTCTCGGACAGCTCGGCCGAGGGACGGATGGCCGCGATCTCATCCAAAGGAGCATCTGGATACATGGTCTGGAAATAGGAGGATGCGCGGTAGACCTGATGCTTCCACAGGTCGGCCTGGGCGGCGAAGGCGCCGGCCAGATCCCCGTAGAAGGTGGCGTAGCCCACGGACAGCTCGGCCTTGTTGCCGTTGCAGGTAAAGATGCCGCCCACGGCAGCCGCCGCGGCAGCCAGGATGCGGCAGCGTTCCCGGGCCTGGATGTTTTCTTTGACGCTGCCCGAGAACTCCAGCGGCCGGCTTTCCCCGCCGGCGCTTTGGACCGGATTCTGCGCAAAGTTTTCCAGCAGCTCGTCCACGCCTTTTTGGATGGGCATGACCGCGAAATTGGTGCCCAGGCCCTTGGCCATGCCTGCGGCCAGGGACTTGGTCTCGTTGCTGTTGAAGCGGCTGGGCATGCTGATCAGGTAAACGTTCTGGGGTCCCAGGGCCTTGCTGTAGATGCAGGAGGCCAGGGCGGAATCTATGCCGCCGGAAATACCGATGACGGCCTTATTGCAGCCGATGGAGGACATGAACTCACGCACGCCGCTGACCAGCACTTCGCCCAGGAGCTGATCGCCGGTGAGGGCGGTGGATATATCGCCGCCTTCGCTGCTCCAGATATACAGGCCCTCTTTCAGATAGTCGCCCCGGGCGCGCAGGATATCCTGTCCGTCCCGGAAAAAGCTGCCGCCGCCGAACAGATAGTAGGCCTTGCCGCTGTTCTGCAGACTGAAGCTGTTCACGGAGATGAAGGGCCGGGGCAGACGGGCGGGCAGGATGGGCTTGTCCGGACGGTAAGGCCGGTTGGTTATATCGATGATCAGATCGACTTCGTTGCTCTTATAGGGGAAAACGCGTTTACGCCAGTCGCCCAGCAGGAAACCGACGCGGCAGGGCTGGCCCTCGATAGTCATTTCATATACGTGAGAGCTGCGGCTGGGCGCGAACATATCGTAGGCGCCGGCGATGTAGCTGTCTCCCATGGGGGCGCTCAACTGCTTCAGCTCGCCGTCTCTGGCCATAAAGACCGTATTATAGAACTGGTTTTCCCGCTGGTCAAAATTGCCGAAAATGACGGTGATATCACGGCATTGAGCGGCGATGCGGTAGCCGCTTTCCCGGCATTCCCGGAGGAAGGCCCGGTTTTTCATTTTGTAATCCAAAAAGCGTCCGCTGATGGACAGCTCCGGGAAAATAATCATCTCCGCCCCGGCCGCCTTGGCCTCGGCGATCAGGGACAGCATCTTTTCCGTATTTTCGGCTGGCGCGCCGGGCTTGACCGCCAGCTGGGCGATAGCTATCGACATAAAAATACCTCGCTTTGACTGATTAAAACACAAAACCTCCGAACGCTTTTCTGATCCGCGATATGGCCTCTGCCATGCGGCTTTCTTCGGTAGTCAGGGCGGCGCGGAAATATCCTTCGCCGAACCTGCCGAAGCCGGCGCCCGGGGTCAGCACTACCTTGGTTTTTTCAAACACTTCTTCCGCAAATGAACCGGAATCATATCCCAGAGGCACAGGAGCCCACACGTAAAACGTGCCTTTGGGCTTAGAAAGAGACCAGCCCAAACTGTTCAGGCCGTCCACCAGTATATCACGCCGGGCCGCGTAGACTTGCCGTGCTCTTTCCACAATGGGCTGCGGGTCCCGCAGACCGGCTATGCCCGCCAGCTGCACCGCCTGAAAGACGCCGGAATCCACGTTTGATTTATAGGTGGAAAGCGCCCGTACCGCAGCGGCGTTGCCCACCATGAAGCCCAGCCGCCAGCCTGTCATGTTGAAGGGCTTGGAGCAGGAGCCGAATTCCACGCACACGTCCTTCGCGCCGGGTATCTGCAGGATGCTGGGGGCGTAACAGCCGTCGAAGGTCAGCTCCGCGTAGGCGCTGTCATGAGCCAGCAGGATATCGTATCTCCGGGCAAAGGCCACGGCTTTTTCGAAAAAGGCCGGGTCAGCCACGGCGCCGGTGGGATTGTTGGGATAATTGAGCCACATGACGCGGGCCCGTTCAGCGACCTCCCGCGGGATGGCGTCAAGATCGGGCAGAAAGCCGTTTTCCGCCAGCAGCGGCATGATATAGCAGGAACCGCCGGCCAGGGCGGTCCCGCCGCGATACACGGGATAAGCCGGGTCCGGCGCCAGGGCCAGGTCGCCCGGATCGATGAAACAGAAACTGAGGTTCGCTATTCCTTCTTTGGAGCCGATCAGGGCCACGACCTCGGTTTCAGGATCGAGATCATGCACCCCGAAACGGGCGGCGTAATAATCGGACACCGCCCGGCGGAAAGACGGCAGGCCCGCAGAAGAGGGATAGCGGTGGTTTTCCGCGTCACGCGCCGCGCCGTTCAGCGCATCTATTATCGACTCCGGAGCCGGCAGGTCAGGGTCGCCGATGCTGAGGCTGATCACATCCTCCCCGCGGGCCAGGGCTTGGGCGATCTTCTTTTCGATGCCGGCGAACAGATAGGGAGGTATTTCCTTGATCCGCTGGGCGGGTTCGATCATCGGCATCTCCTGTTTTGAAAACCGTGTTATAGCAACCTGTTTATATCTCGTATTCGCCCACGGCGATCATTTTGGCGGGGCCGGTCATATAAACGTGATCGTCAGCGCCCCAGCTGATGTCCAGAGAGCCGTGGCTGAGCAGCATTTCCGCGCCTTCTTTGATGTAGCCGTTGAGGATGGCGGCCACCGTGGCGGCGCAGGCGCCGCTGCCGCAGGCCAGGGTCTCGCCGCAGGCCCGCTCCCACACCCGCATCTTCAGCCTGTCGTCTCCCATGAGCTGAACGAATTCCACGTTGGTCTTTTCGGGGAACAGGGCATGGCGCTCGATCTGGGGGCCGATCTTTTCCACCGGGAAGCTGTCGACGTCGTCCACGAAGATGACGCAGTGGGGATTGCCCATGGACACCAGGGTGGCGTAGAAAACGCGGGTATGCACCGGCAGGGCCGCAGCCACCACCCGCGAGCCGGGAAAATCGGCCGGGATCTCGGAGGGCAGCAGACGGGGCTCGCCCATATCCACCCGGACGACGCCGGCGGCTTCATCCAGGATGGTGGGCAGCACCGGGTTGGAAATAGTGTCGAATATGAACTGATCGCTGTCGACGATGCCTTCCTGTTTGGCAAACAGGGCGGCGCAGCGCAGACCGTTGCCGCACATGCCGGCCTCGGAACCGTCGGAATTGAAGAAGCGGAACAGGGCCGCGGCTTCAGGGTCCGGGGACGGGGTGAGGACGATGAGACCGTCGGCGCCCACGCCAAGATGCCGATCGCAGATGGCCAGCGCCAGAGAGCCGAGATCATCCGGCAGTTTCTCGGTGAAGCCGTTGATCAGGATCATATCATTGCCCAGACCGTGCATTTTAGCGAAACGCATATCGTTACCCTCCGTTTTAGATTAGATGACAGTAAGTCAAAAATATGCCTGTTAAAATTTGCTTAAGTAGTGCTCCAGCTCCCAGTCGGTGATGCGGCTGGTGTAATCGGCCCACTCCTGGGCCTTGGCGTCCTGGAAGCGGCGGAATACATGCTCGCCCAGAGCTTCCCTCATCAGGTCGCTCCCGCTCAGACAGACCACAGCCGCGTGCAGGTCCTGGGGCAGTATTTCCAGATGGCTGTTTTGACGCGCTTCCTCGTCCATATCGAAGATGTTGATCTCCAGCGGCTCCGGCGGCTCTACCCGGTCGCGGATGCCCCGGAGTCCGGCCTGGATCATCACGGCAAAGGCCAGATAGGGATTGCAGGACGGATCGGGCGAGCGCAGCTCCAGCCGGGTGGACTTGCCCCGGGCCGCGGGCACGCGCACCAGGGGCGAACGGTTCTTCAGAGCCCAGGCCACGTAGACCGGGGCCTCGTAGCCCGCCAACAGGCGCTTGTAGGAATTGATGGTGGGATTGGTGATGGCGGAGAATTCGCGGCAGTATTTCAGCAGGCCGCCCAGATACCAGCGGGCCTCCTGAGACAGACCGTAGGGGCCTTCCGGGTCGCAAAAGGCATTCTCGCCGTCGCGGTTCAGCGACAGATTGACGTGCATGCCGCTGCCTGCCACGCCGTAGATAGGCTTGGGCATGAAGGTGGCGTGCAGACCGTGGCGCTGTGCCACCTGGCGCACCAGGAATTTCAGGGTCTGCACCCGGTCGGCGGCGATCATGGCGTCGGCATATCTGAAATCGATCTCGTGCTGTCCGGGGGCGCATTCGTGATGGGAAGCCTCCACCTCGAAGCCGATATCCTCCAGATCCAGCACCATTTCCCGGCGGGCGGCGTCGCCCAGGTCCACCGGGGCCAGATCGAAATAGGAAGCCTTGTCGTGGGTCTCCAGGGTAGGCGCGCCGTCTTTGTCGGTGTGGAAGAGGAAGAATTCCATCTCCGGCCCGATGTTGACCTTGTAGCCCATCCGGGCGGCGTCGTCCATGGCCCGCTTCAGCACATAGCGGGGATCGCCGCTGAAAGGCTGCCCTTCCGGGGTGTAGATGTCACAGATGAGCCGGGCCGAGCAGTCGTAGCCCTTCTCCCAGGGGAAAATGCACCAGGAACTGAGATCCGGGTGGAGATACATGTCGCTCTCCTCCACCCGGACAAAGCCGTCGATGGAAGAGCCGTCGAAGCCCATTTCGTTATTGAGGGCCTTTTCCAGCTGGCTGGTGGGGATGTTGATGTTTTTCATCACGCCCATGATGTCGGTGAACTGCAGCAGGATGAAGCGGATCTGATGCTCTTGCGCTTCGCGTAAAATGTCTTCTTTGCTATACATTGACTCTCCTTAAATCCATGAGGAACAGACTTTACAGGTCTATCTCCAGGCCCAGTCCTTCTTTTTCGGCCAGGTCGTAGATCATCTCCGCGGCTACCAGATCGAACAGGCCGATGCCCACGGATTTGAACAGGGTCTGCTTTGTGCGCCAGGGCTCGGCCGCGTCGATGCCTGCGGCCACCACGTCGCAGAAGGGCTGCAGACGATCCCGCTTCAGCCAGCCCTCGGCCAGCGGGATGGCCAGATCGCCGCTTTCCTCGGCGGCGAACATGGTGTCCAGCCAGATGCCGGCCGCGTTCTCGGTGGCGGGCCGGGACAGCTCCCGGGTGTGGGGCTGATAGGAGCCGATGGCCACGACATGCTTGCCCGCGAACAGGGAAGGATCATCCGGGAACACCGGGTCTTTGGTGGTGGAACAGGTGATGACGATATCGCCGTTCGCGGCCGCCTCCGCGCCGGAAGAGGCCAGATGTACGTTGAGGTCGGGCCGCTTGGCATGGAGCCGGTCGGCGTAGCTGTTAAGGGTGGCCGGAAAAGCGTCGTAGACCCATACGTCGCGGATGGGACGCACGGCGGAGGCAGCCAAAACCTGGAACATGCCCTGCATGCCCGCGCCGACCACGCCGAGGCTAGCGGCGTCTCTCTTGGCCAGATATTTGCAGGACAGGCCGCCCAGGGCGCCGGTGCGCACGCCGGTGAGATAGGTGCCGTTCAGCAGGGCCTTGGCCTCGCCGGTCTGCATATCGTTAAGCACCAGGCAGGCCATGGTGGCCGGCTTGCCGTAGCGGGCGTTATGGGGATAAACGGTGACCAGCTTGGTGGAAAAGGACTTGCCGGCAAAGCAGGGCATCAGCAGGAAAACGTCGTCGCCGTGGGGCAGCTGGATACGGTCCGGCTGATCGAAAGCGCCCTGATGCTGGACCAAAAAGGCCTGTTCCATGCTGTCGATGACTTTTTCGATAGGGATTTGACTGATGATCTCTTCGTTGATTATCCGCATGATCCGACCTCCGTTGTTTTGATCGATAGATTAAACAGACTGTAACTATGATATCTTCTATATATCAGGTAGTTTTCCTCTAATTCTTCCTCAATTCGATGCGGGAGCCGTGGACCGGGTCGGCGATGACCTCCAGATAACGGGGCACCCGTTCCCTGACCTCCCGCACGTGGGTGATCAGCCCGACCGCCCGTTTGTCCGAAGGCAGCTTTTCCAATACTGCCATGGCCGCCTCTAAACTTGCTCCGTCCAGAGAGCCGAAGCCCTCGTCCAGGAAAAAGAATCCCAAAGGCGCGGCGTGCATCTGGATCTTGCCGGAGAGAGCCAGGGCCATGGCCAGCGACACCAGGAAGGTCTCGCCGCCGGACAGGCCGCTGATCTGCCGCCGGATGCCGCCGTTATTGTCCACCAGGATGAAATCGCTGTTCCCGTCCTCCGTCAGCTCCAGCCGGTAGCGGCCGGAGGTGAGGGCCAGCAGGATATCCGAAGCTTCGTGGGCCAGCTCCAGCATGGTGCCGCGGGCCAGATAACGCACAAAGGCGTTGCCCTTGAGCAGTGAGGCCAGACGCCGCAGCACCTCTGCGCGGGAGAGGGCCTTGCCTTGCCGCTCCTTCAGCTCCGCCGCCCGCACGGCGTCCTGCTCCGCCTTCTCCAGGTCCCGTTTCAGGCGGCCGCCGCGGCTCAAGAGCTCCCGCTGTTCCTCCGCCAGGGCTTCTGCTCTGCGCCGGGCCGGCTCCACCGCATCCGCGTCGAAGTCCCGCAGCGCATCGTTCAGCCGGCTGTGTTCCTGCTGCTGCAGGAGCAGCTTTTTATCATAGTCATTGACCGCGGACGCTATCCCCTGCCGTTCCTCATCGCTCCTCAGAGCGCTCTTGGCTTCCTGGGCGCTGGCAAACCCCGCCTCGGCCACCGCCTGCAGCAGCTGCTGTTTCAGTTCGTTCAGGCGGCTGTCCCGTTCCGCCAAAGCGGCGCGGGCCTTCTCCGCGTCGGTCGCCGCCTGATTGAGCAGGCGCGAGGGCTCCTCCCGGGCGGACGCCGCTGGTTTTTCCTGCTGTACGGCCTGCTCCAGCATGGCGGAAAGACGAGCGTGTTCCTGCTTCGGGTCGTCGCAACCGGCCAGCTCGCGCCAGAGGGCGTCCTTTTCCTTAAGGGTTCCGGCCAGTGATTCCAACTGCGTGCTGCGTCGGTTCAGCTCGTCCTGTTTGGCCTGTCGGGAGAAAGCAAGGCTCTTTTCCGTTTCGGCCAGCTTCTGGCCCTCCTTATCCTTTTGCTCCGTCTGCCGCTGCAAACGCAGCCAGGCTTCCCTGGTCTGGCGGCTGCGGGCCGAAGCGGCGGCCAGATCGGAGGTGAGATGCGCCCGGGGCTGATGATGGATACTGCCGCACACCGGGCAGGGCTCGCCTTCCCTCAGGCTTTCGGCCAGCAAAGCGGCGGCGTTTTGCCGCTGGGCCGCTTTTTCCTCCTCCACCGCCTGTTCCCAGGCGGCCAGAGCCTCCTTTTCTGCCCGGCGCAGGCTTTCCAGCTCCGCCGCGCACTGCGACTGTGCATGTAGGGTCTTTTCTATCTCCCGATCCAGCCCGCCTACTGCTTCCGCAAGTCCGCTATCCGCGAACTCACGCCGGGCCTCCTGCCATTTGCGGCGGACTGCGTCCGCGGCTTCCCGCTCGTGAACGGCCAGCTCCAGATCGCGCAAGCGGGGCTCGATCTCAGTCTGCCGCCTTTTCAACGTCTCGCGCAGGGAAAGCAGTTTTTCGTCGGCCTGGCTTAAAGCGGCGGCCGCTTCTTTCTGCTCGCTTTGCGCCTTTTCCACATCCT
>CAMZIS010000015.1 GCA_947307285.1 uncultured Peptococcaceae bacterium
GCAGGTACAGCTCCGGTCCCCCGTTCACCCGCCCCTGGGCGTCCACCTGCAGCCTGATCTCAGCGTCGACGCGGCCGGACAGCAGACCGTCGTACTGCCGTTCCAGACCGCTCACACCGGTATAGACGCCGTCTCCTTCCTGCTCCTGCACGAGGCCGATGAGCTGGGACGCTGTATGCTGCCGGTCATAGCGGGCGGCCAGGGTAAGGACCAGCACGCCGGGGATGTCAGCCCGGTACACCGCCTCTTTTTGCGCGGCCGTAAGGCCGGTCATCAGCACCACCGGCTGGAAGGAGCTGTTCCCCGCCGCCCGCAGCCGCTCCGCCAGCCGGCTGCGGTCCAGATCCAGCAGGCCGCAAAGACGCTCCGCTATGGGCTCCTCCTGCCCTTTTATCATGGCGGGCAGCACCACCAGACAGGGCTCCTCCACATTAACCAGAGGCCGGCCATTGCGGTCCAGGATATCGCCTCTGGCGTACTGGCAGTAGGGCAGGCTGCGCAGGCGCTGCTCCCAGGCGGCGGCGGACAGCTGGGCGCCCCGACCGAAGATGAGGACAGCCAGAGCGGCGACAAGGCCCAGCAACAGCAGCAGCATGACGCCGCCCAGGGCGGCTGCGCGTTTTTGCAGCATAAAAAACCTCCTTTGGCCTTAGTCTGACCAAAGGAGGCGGAAAATACGCTTTCTTATCCTAATGCTTCATTTCAAGGCTGCCACTGCGGCCCGCAGGGCTTCGCACTTGTCCGTGTGCTCCCAGGGCACGTCGATATCGGTGCGGCCCATGTGGCCGTAGGCGGCCAGCTGGCGGTAGATGGGCCGCCGCAGCTGGAACTGGTCGATGATGGCTGCCGGACGGGCGTCGAACACCTGAGCTACCGCCCGGGAAAGCAGGTCGTTATCCACTTTGCCGCTGCCGAAGGCGTCCACCAGCAAGGACACGGGCTCGGCTACGCCGATGGCGTAGGCCAGCTGCACCTCACATTTGTCGGCCAGACCGGCGGCCACCACGTTCTTGGCGATGTAGCGGGCCATGTAAGCGGCGGAACGGTCCACCTTGGTGGGGTCCTTGCCGGAAAAAGCGCCGCCGCCGTGGCGGGAATAACCGCCGTAGGTATCGACGATGATCTTGCGGCCGGTGAGGCCGGTATCGCCCATAGGACCGCCGATGACGAAACGGCCGGTGGGATTGATCAGATAGCGGGTCCGTCCGTCGATCAGGTGCTCGGGCAGCACGGCCTTGCAAACCTTTTCGATGATATAAGGCCTGAGCTCGTCCAAAGTCACGTCATCCCGGTGCTGGCTGGAGATGACCACGGTATCGATACGCAGCGGCTTGCCGTCATCGGAGTATTCCACCGTTACCTGGCTTTTGCCGTCTGGCAGCAGGGGCGAATCCTCCTCCTCCCGGCGCACCGCGGCCAGCCGCCGGGTCAGGCTGTGGGCCAGGGAAATGGGCAGAGGCATCAGCTCCGGCGTTTCGTTGCAGGCAAAGCCGAACATCATGCCCTGGTCGCCGGCGCCGATCAGCGAAAAAGCCTCGTTATCGCCGGATTTATGCTCCATGGCGTTGTCCACGCCCATGGCGATATCGCCGGACTGCTCGTCGATGGAGGTCAGCACGGCGCAGGTCTCGCAGTCGAAGCCGTATTTGGCCCGGTCGTAGCCGATGGAACGAACGGTCTGCCGCACCAGCTTGGGGATATCCACATAGCACTGGGTGGAGATCTCGCCGGCCACGAAGACCACGCCGGTGGTGACGAAGGTCTCGCAGGCCACCCGGCCCATGGGGTCCTGAGCCATGATGGCGTCCAGCACCGCGTCGGAGATCTGGTCCGCCATTTTATCGGGATGGCCCTCGGTGACCGATTCCGAAGTAAACAGATAAGTCAAGAAAAACACCTCCCGCCCGCACCGGGCAAATTATCGCGTCCGCGGGAAACCCCGAACGCCGAAAAAGCTCTGCCGAAAGGCAGAGCTTGATCCGTCCCACGCTCATCTTTCGGTAATGCTACCGCCGGATTTGGCACCTTGCTTGCGCAGGTTGCCGGGCTTCACAGGGCCGGTCCCTCCACCGCTCTCGATAAGTCTGTTCTGTTGTCTTTTAATTATATTTTCCGCCGCCCTGTTTGTCAAGAGCGCGAAAGTTAAGAAATGAGGACTAAGCCTCGCTTTCCTCGGGCTTGGCCCCCTCTGACCCGGGCTCTTCCGGCAGGGGCTCTACTTCCGGCGCTTCAGCTTCCGCGGCTTCGGCCGCGGCGGCTTCAGCCTCGGCTTCGGCTGCGCCGTTCTGCTTCCAGTGCAGCTTGCCGTCGGCCACTTCCCGCATGGCCATGGAGACCGCGTTGAAGCGGCCGGTGGAGACCACGTCGGGGTTATGATCGACGACGCTGCGGGCGCGTTTGGCCACCATGATGACCAGGCCGTATTTGGAATCGACGTGTTCCATCAGATCGCACAGCGGGGGTTTGTTTAACACTGGGCATTCTCCTTGTTGCTATTCACAGCGGCGCGGTGAGCGGCGATGACGTCCATCAGCTCGCCGGTGGCGATTTCGATATCGTCGTTGACGATGATATGATCGTACTCCGGAGCCAGGGCCATTTCGGCCTCGGCCCGGGACCGGCGCAGGTCGATGACCTCCGGAGTCTCGGTGCCCCGGCGGGCGATGCGCCTTTTCAGCTCAGCCAGGGAAGGCGGCATGATGAAGACGGAGACCGCGTCCGGACGCAGCTTTCTGACGCTGGCGGCGCCCTGGGTATCGATATCCAGGATCACATTGTAGCCTTCGCCCAGCAGCCGGTCCACTTCGCTTTTAAGCGTGCCGTAGAAATTGCCGAAGACCTCGGCCCATTCCAAGAATTCCCGCTGCGCGCGGCGCAGCAGGAATTCCTCGTTGGTCAGGAAATAGTAGCTTTTTCCGTCTTCCTCTCCCGGGCGGGGCGCACGGGTAGTGGCGGAGACAGAGAAGCGGGTCAAAGGGTCGCGGAGCATGACCTCACGCACAAGGCTGCCCTTGCCGACGCCGGAAGGGCCGGAAACGATCACCAGCGCCCCTTTGTCCGCAGACCGGGATTCGCACATGTCTTAGGCCAACTTCTCCAGCAGAGCGCTCTTCTGGCGGCTGCCCAGACCCTGTACGCGGCGAGCTTCGTCGATGCCGATCTCTTCCATCAGCTTGGCGGCAGTGATCTTGCCGACCTGGGGCAGGCTCTCCAGCAGATACTTGACTCTCATCTTGGCGTAGACTTCGTTGTCGGCGTCAGCCAGGATGTCGGCCAGACCGAGTTTGCCGGCCTTCAGCTGCTGGCGGACTTCCATCCGCTGGCTGCGGATCTTCTGGGCCTTGGCCAGAGCCTTTGCTCTTTCGGATTTGGACAGTTTGGGAATAGACATAGCAGTACCTCCGATTTTATTCTATATTTTGTATTTGTTCGCGAATTTTTTCTAATTCGCTTTTGACCTCGATAACGATATTGTTGATGGCAAGGGCGCTGGACTTGGAACCGATGGTATTGGTCTCGCGCAGCATTTCCTGCTGGATGAAATTGAGCTTGCGGCCGGCAGGCTCGTCTGAGCTCAGGGACTGCCGGAACTGGCTGATATGGCTGGCCAGCCGGGTGAGCTCCTCGGTGATATCCACCCGGTCGGCAAACACGGCCAGCTCGTTGGCCAGACGGTTCTCGTCCAGGGGCACGGCGCCCAGCAGATCGGCCAGACGCTGCTCCAGGCGGGCCTTTTGCTCCGTTACCACCTGGGGGGCGGCCTCACGGATCACCTGCAGCCGCTGTTCGATGAGATCCAGACGGGAAAGCAGATCATCGGCCAGAGCCGCGCCTTCTTTTTCCTGCATGGACAGCATCTGGGCTGCGGCCCCGTCCGCGGCGGCCATGAGCAGGGAGGCGATCTCTTCTTCGTCGTCCTCCGGCGTGTCCAGCGTGACCACGCCGCTGCAGGAAGTCACGTCCCTCAAATTGATCTGGGGAGCAAGTCCGCAGGCGGAAGCAACCTCTACCAAGGCATTATAATAAGCCAAAGCCAGGTCTTTGTCAACCTTAAGCGCAGCATTTTTTTCACCGGTGCGCTCGAAAGTTACGAAAACGTCCAGTTTGCCCCGGGATATGGACTGCTGGAGCCGCTTTTTCAGGGCGTCTTCCATGCTCAGCAGCTGTTTGGGCAGGCGGCAGGATATTTCCAGGAAGCGGTGGTTGACCGCTTTCATTTCCAGCGCTATGGAATAGTCGTCGCTTTGGGCCGCGCCGCGCCCGAAGCCAGTCATACTTCTGACCAATTGGGAACCCTCGGTTTTTAGCAGCAGTTTATCGAGAAATATAATTCTATCAAATTTTGCCAATTCCTTTCGCATTTTGCAGTTTTTCTTGACTTTTTTCCAGCTAAAGGCTATGATTTATGAAAGAATCCTTAAGGAGGCAGGAATGGCGTTCGATTCGGCCGTGCTGGCTGCCGTGGTACGGGAGCTGAGGCCCCGTCTGGCTGAGGCCAGGATCAACAAAGTCCATCAGACGGACCGCTATACGGTGATCCTGCGCTGGCGTTCCCGGGAGGACGGGGGACGGCTGCTTTTGTCCGCCCATCCCAAAGAGGCCCGGCTGCAGCTGACAGAGCTGCGCAGCGAGAATCCGGATAAAGCGCCGCTGTTTGCCATGGTGCTGCGCAAGTGGCTGGAAGGGGCCCGCATCCGCGATCTTTCCGTCACCCCCGGCGAGCGCATCGTCTGCCTGCATCTGGATTCCCGCAACGAACTGGGCGATCCCGTGGAGCTCAAGCTGATCCTGGAGATCATGGGCAAGCATTCCAACCTGATCCTGGTGGACGGGGCAGGCGACATCATCGACGGCCTGCGCCGTTACGGCAGCAACCTGTCCCGCTGGCGGGAGGTGCTGCCCGGCCGGCCCTATCTGCCGCCGCCCCCTTTGGAAAAGCTGCCGCTGCCGCCCCGGGACCCGGAGGAGCTGGCGCAGCTGGTCTACGCCAAAGAAGATCAGCCTCTGGCCCGCTGCCTGCAGCAGGGAGTGGCCGGGCTTTCTCCCCTGCTGGCGGAGCATATCTGCCTGGCCGCCGGTCTCAGCCCGGAGGACAGCGGCGAGCAGATGGGCGCAGGCGAGCTGGAAAATATATATGAAGAAATGCGGCGGCTGGCCGCCCTGGAGGATACGGACGATTCCTGCCAGGGCTTTAGCCAGGGCTTCAGCCAGGGCTTCAGCCCGACTTTGCGGCGTGTGGCGGGCCGCTATACGGATTTTGCCGCCGTGGCTCCCCTATGCTGGGACGAGGCGGAATGCGAGAGCGCTCCCACCATGAACCAGGCGCTGGACCTGTTCTACGGCAGCAAGGAAAGGGAGCAATCACTCCACGCCGCCCGGCAGGACCTGCTGAAGCAACTGGCAAAGCATATCAACCGGCTGCAGAAAAAGATCGACATCCAGCAAAGCGATCTGGCCCGCTGCGAATCGGCGGAACGCTTCAAGACCGAAGGCGACCTGCTGGCCGCCAATCTGTGGCAGCTGGAAAAGGGCGCGGAGGAGGCTTTTCTCCCCTCCTTCGACGATCCGGAACAGCTGATCCGGGTGGAGCTGGACCCCTCTCTCACGCCCCAGGAAAACGTGCAGCGAAGCTTCCGACGATACGCCAAGGCCCGCAAGGCGCGGGAGCAGATAGGACAGCAGCTGGCGGCCAACCGGGAGGAGCTGGCCTACGCCGGGTCCATCCATCAGGCCCTGCTGTTTGCCGAAAGCGAGGAGGAGCTGGCGGAACCGCGGCGGGAGATGGCTGCCGCCGGTTATCTCGCCGTTAAAAAGGAAAGCCGCAAGACTACGGCCAAAGCCCCGGCCCATACGCCGCCCCTGCCGCCCCGCAGCTTTGTCACGGCGGAGGGCTTTACCGTGCTCATCGGCCGCAACAACCGCCAGAACGATAAGCTCAGTCTGAAGCAGGCCGCGGCGGACGATATCTGGCTCCACGCCCACGAGATACCGGGCAGCCACGTCATCATCCGCACCGAGGGCCGGGAAGCGCCGGAAAGCGCTGTGCTCACCGCCGCCGCCTGGGCCGCCTGGTTCAGCCAGAGCCGGGAAGCGGACCGGGTGGACGTGGACGTCCTGCCCGCCGGGAAACTGCGCAAACCCGCCGGCAGCCGCCCCGGGTATGTTATCTACACCGGCCAGCGCACGGTGCGCGTGCAGCCGCAGGACCCGGAAAACACCTGACAGACACCATTGTTATAGATCATTTTACTACGAAACCGCGCCGTAAGCCGAAACGGCGCGGTTTTTTTGCGTCAGCCTATTGACAGGAGGCCCAAAGTCGTATATACTGTGTATGTCGTTAATATACAGTTATGACGGTATAAACATGGACATCATCATCAGCAACGCCAACAACAGTCCCATCTACGAGCAGATCTACCGCCAGATCAAAAACAGCATCCTCAGCGGCAGCCTGCAGGAGGGCGACATGCTGCCTTCCATCCGCGCTCTGGCCAAAGACCTGCGCATCAGCGTCATCACCACCAAGCGGGCCTACGACGAGCTGGAAAAAGACGGCTATATCCACACCGTGGCCGGCAAGGGCTGCTTCGTGGCGGAGAAGAACACGGAGCTGATCCGGGAGGAGAACCTGCGACAGATAGAGCAGCATCTGCGCGCCGTGGCTGATCTGGCCGCCGCCTGCAATCTGAACCGCGGCGACGTCAGGGAACTGCTGGAGCTGCTCTGGGATAAGGACTGAATCTGCCTGACCGGCATCATATACGAGGTACGGACCATGAACGCGATCGAAATCAGAAATCTTCGAAAGGAATACCCCGGCTTTCTGCTGGACGATATCAGCTTCGACCTGCCCTGCGGCAGCATCGTGGGTCTGGTGGGTGAAAACGGGGCCGGCAAAAGCACCACCATCAAGCTGATCATGAACGCCATCCGCAAGGACGGCGGCAGCGTGAAGGTGCTGGGCACGGACAATGAGGACCCCGCCTTCCTCAAGCTGAAGAACGATATCGGCGTGGTGCTGGATGACGCCTATTTTCCGGAGACTCTGAGCGCGGTCAACGTGGGCAAAGTCATGGCCTATACTTATCGCAGCTGGGACGCCGCGGAATACCGGCGGCTGCTGAGCTGGTTCTCCCTGCCGGACAAAAAGGCCTTCGCCGATTATTCCCGCGGCATGAAGATGAAGCTGGCCATAGCGGTGGCCCTGTCCCACCGGCCCCGTCTGCTCATCCTGGACGAGGCCACCAGCGGTCTGGACCCCATGGTCCGGGACGAGGTGGTGGACGTGTTCAACGACTTCACCCGGGAGGAGGATCACTCCATCCTGCTCTCCTCCCACATCGTCAGCGATCTGGAAAAGATCTGCGACTATATCGCCTTCATCCATAAGGGACGTTTGCTGCTGATGGAGGAAAAGGACCGGCTGCTGGAGGAATACGCGGTGGCCCGTCTTCCCGAGGAGCAGCTGGCCGACCTGCCGGAGGAGGCGGTGGTCGGCGTCAAGAAGGGCGCCTACGGCGCGGAGGCGCTGGTCCGGCGGGAGCTGGTCTCCCCGTCCTTCCCGCTGGAGCGCACCACCCTGGAAGAGATCATCCTGTTTTTGGCGAAGGGAGGCAGATAAACATGAAGGGACTGCTGCTGAAAGACTTTTTCACCCTGAGCAAATCTCTGCGCATGTTCTTGCTGCTGATCCTGGTCTTTGCCTGCATGCCCGGGTACAACATGGCCATCTTCGCAGTGGTCTACGCTTCCCTGCTGCCGGTGACCGCTCTGTCCTACGACGAACGCTGCAAATGGGACACCCTGGCCGCCATGTCGCCCTACAGCCCGGCGGAAATGGTGATCAGCAAATACCTGCTGGGCTACATCGGCATCCTGTTCGCCTCCATGCTGGCCCTGGCGGTGCACGCTGTCTACGGCCTGTTCTCCTCCTCTCCTGCCGGCGGCTACGTTTCCAGTATCGCCGGGGGCGCGGTCAGCGGCCTGCTCATCATCGGCCTGACCCTGCCCGCCATGTATAAGTTCGGCGTGGAAAAGGGCCGCATCGCCTTTTTCGTGATCCTGGCGGTGACCTTCGGCGCCGTGGCCGGCCTCAGCGCATTGTCGGACAACGGCAAGCTGTCCGGCTTCGGCCTGGATATTGGGGCGGGAACGGGCATCCTCATCCTGCTGGCCGTGATACTGCTCAACGCGGCGTCCATTTTATTATCGATCAAGTTCTACAGCAAGCGGGAATTCTGAGCCCGCGGCTTTGGTTGGGGCGGCCGGTCCGCCCCAACTTTTTTTAACGCCTGCTTGCATTCCCTGTTCATGTTTGCTATAATTGTCTATCATAAATATCGAAACTTAATACTTGCTAATCGAAGTCCCCAGGAAAGCGGGCCGAAGCCCCGCCGAAGGAATAACACTCTCAGGCGTCCCGCCAAGGGATAAAGACTGGGGATGGATAGCGCTCTGGAGAATCCCGCTTCGAGCGGGTGCCGAAGGTGCAAAGCAGATAGAGTCAGCTTATTCGTCAGGTGAAAAGACGCTCGACACTGCCAATCTCTCAGGCAAAAAGACAGAGTTGGAAACGGCCCCTTTTTCGGGGTCCCTTCCCTGTGTCTTTGTCTGAGGAGCCTTTGCTCCTCTGTTTTTTTGTTCCGCTTGGTTTTGTTTTAGGATTTATTCCTTATTTTATTAACTAAAAGGAGAATGCAAATGAGTTTTGCGGAAAAAATCGCTGACATCAACAGCGCCATCAACGGCGTGGTCTGGGGCGTCCCCATGATCATCCTCATCCTTGCCGTAGGCCTGTGGCTGACCGGCGGCAGCGGACTGGTCCAGTTCCGCCACTTCGGCTACGCCATGAAGAACACCCTGGGCAAGATCTTCAAGCAGCAAAAGACTACCGATAAGGGCGCGGTCACGCCCTTCCAGGCCGTGACCACGGCTCTGGCCTCTACCGTCGGCACCGGCAACATCGCCGGCGTGGCCGGCGCCATCGCCATCGGCGGCCCCGGCGCCGTGTTCTGGATGTGGATCTCCGCCCTGGTAGGCATGGCCACCAAGTACGCGGAAGTAGTGCTGGCCATCAAGTACCGCGAACGCGACTCCAAGGGCGACTGGGTGGGCGGCCCCATGTACTATATCAAAAACGGTCTGGGCAATTCCTGGAAATGGCTGGCCGCCGTCTTCTGCGTGCTGGGCGCTCTGGCAGCCTTCGGCATCGGCAACATCGCGCAGATCAACTCCATCGTGGGCTGCCTGGACGACCTGGTGCTGACCTTCTCCGCCAATCCTGACGCGGTCAACGTCAAGACCATCAACCTGATCTTCGGCGTCGCCCTCGCCATTATCCTGGGCTTCATCATCATCGGCGGCATCAAGCGCATCGCCGCTACCACCGAAAAGCTGGTGCCCTTCATGGCCGTTATCTACATCATCGGCGCGCTGATCGTGGTCATCGCCCACATCGGCGATCTGGGTCACGTCTTCGGCATGATCTTCAAGGGCGCCTTTGGCGTGGACGCCGTCATCGGCGGCGGCGCCGGTTACGTCATCATGACCGCTATGAAGAAGGGCTTTGCCCGCGGCATCTTCTCCAACGAAGCCGGCCTCGGCTCCGCGCCCATGGCCCATGCGGCGGCTGACACCGAAGGCCCGGTGCAGCAGGGCGTGTACGGCATCCTGGAAGTCTTCCTGGACACCATCGTCATCTGCACCCTGACCGCTCTGGTCATCCTCATCAGCGGCGTGGCCGTGCCCTACGGCGAAGGCGCCGGCGCTTCTCTGACCACGGCGGGTCTGGCCACCGTGTTCGGCGCCAAGGCTGCCACCGTGTTCATGGTCATAGCTCTGAGCTGCTTCGCCTTCTCCACCATCCTGGGCTGGTCCCTCTACGGCGCCCGCTGCGTGCAGTTCCTCTTCGGTTCCGGCGCCATCCGCGTGTACCAGATCCTGTTCCTCATCGTCGCGGTCTGCGGCGCTACCATGAACCTGACCCTGGCCTGGGACATCTCCGATACCCTGAACGCTTTGATGGCCATCCCCAACCTGATCGCTGTGGCCGCCCTCTCCCCCGTGGTCTTCAAGCTGACCAAGGAGCACTTCGCGCAGGTCAAAGCCGGCAAGGAATAAAACCGTCATCAGATCATACGTACAAAAACCGCGAGACAAAGTCTCGCGGTTTTCTTTTTCGCTCTTTATGACGGAAACAATCAACCGATATAGGGGTTGAACTTGCGCTCGTAGCCGATATTCGTGGCCGGGCCGTGGCCGGGCAGGACGGTCAGCTCGTCCGGGTAGCGCATGAGCTTGTTCAGGGAATATTCCATTTGGGTCCCGTCGCTGCCGGGCAGGTCGGTGCGGCCCATGGACAGCTTGAACAGGGTGTCTCCGGAGAAGCACAGGTCCTCCGTGAACAGGCAGACGCCGCCGGGGCTGTGGCCCGGAGTGTGCAGCACCTCCAGCTTCAGCTCGCCCAGCTCGATCACGTCCTTGTCGTGGAGCAGCCGGTCGGGCGTGCTGTTTTCTATGCCCGCTCCGAAAAAGGTGGCGGAGGACAGGGCGGCGTTGCTCAGCATGGGCGCGTCCGCCTCGTGGATGAGCAGCGGCGCTTTGGTCTGCTCCTGCAGGAAATGGTTGGCTCCGGTATGGTCCCAGTGGCCGTGGGTGTTGATGATGAGGGCGGGTTCGGCCTTGGCCTCTTTCAGCACGTCCAGGATGCGCTGGCCCGCGGCGGCCGGGTCGATGATGGCCGCCTTGCGGGTGGCCTTGTCGATGAGCAGATAGCAGTTGGTGCCGATGGGCGGCAGCACCATGGTCTTGAGCTCGTATCTCTTTTCGTTTTCCATTGCTTTATCCATTGTTTTCTCCTATGCTTTGGCCGGGCTTTCCAGCATGATGGTGACCGGGCCGTCGTTGATCAGCTCCACTGCCATATGGGCCTGGAACACGCCGGTCTCCACCGGCAGGCCCTCGGCCCGCAGACCGGACACATACTGCTCGTAAAGATCATTGGCCACGTCCGGCGGGGCAGCCTGGTCGAAGCCGGGCCGGTTGCCGCGGCGGCAGTCGGCATACAGGGTGAACTGGGAGACCACCAGCAGCCCGCCGCCGATATCCTTAACGGACAGGTTGAGCTTGCCGGCCTCGTCTTCAAAAATGCGCAGGTTGGCCGTTTTCCGCACCAGCCAGGCCACGTCCTCCGGACCGTCGCCCCGGCCCGCGCCGAACAGGACCAGCAGACCCTGGCCGCAGCGGCCCGTTTCCGCTCCGTCCACCCGCACGCAGGCGTTGCTCACCCGCTGTATCAATGCTCTCATTCTTCTCCCTTTCTGTGCCGCACCATGCGGTGGACGCTGGCCACGCCCTTGATGCGGGACACCCGCTGCATCAGATACTCGAACTGATCCAGGGATTTTACTTCGACTTTGATGATGATGCTGCGGGTGCCGCTGCGGCGGTCGTTATTGACCTTGAGGCCGGTGACCGCGGTCTTGGTCTCAGCCATGACGTTGACTATATCCACGGTCAGGCGGTCGCGGTCGTGGCAGATGGCTTCCATTTCGGCGCTGAACAGGCCTTCCACGTTGCTGCCCCACTGTACGGGCATCAGTCGTTCCGGCTCGGTCCGGCGGTAGCGCAGCACGTTGGGGCAGTCCGCCAGATGCACGGAAATGCCCCGGCCCCGGGTGACGTAGCCCACGATCTCCTCCCCCGGCAGGGGGCGGCAGCAGGCGGCCATGCGCACCATGGGCGAATCGATGCCGTCCACGATGATGCCGGAGTCGCTGGGCCGGTTGGTCTCGGCCTTGATGCTGATCTCCTGAGGCTGCTCTTTTTTATATTCCTCCCGCAGCTTGCTGACAACGGTCTCCACCCGCACGTCGTTGGCGCCGATGGAGGCATACAGATCGTCGATGGAGGTGCAGCCGAAGCGGTGGGCGATCTCCATCATCACGTCTTCTTTGATGACCTTGGCCGGTTCCAGATTGAAACGGCGGCATTCCCGGTCCACCGCGTCCCGGCCCAGCTGCTCGTTTTCCTCCCGCATCTCCTTGCGGAACCACTGGCGGATGCGGTTCTTGGCCTGCTGGGTCTTGACTATCTTCAGCCAGTCCCGGCTGGGACCGTGGCCCTTGGCGGTCATGACCTCGACGATATCGCCGTTTTGCAGCTCTGTTTCCAGGGGCACCAGGCGATGGTTGACCCGGGCGCCCACGCAGGAATGGCCCACCTGGGTGTGGACGCGGTAGGCGAAATCCAGCGGTACGGAGCCGGAGGGCAGCTCGATGACGTCGCCCTTGGGCGTAAAGACGTAGATGTTCTCGTTGAACAGGTCCTTGCGCACGGTCTCCATGAACTCGCTGGAATCCCGCACCTCCTGCTGCCATTCCAGCATGTTGCGGAGCCATTCCACCTTTTTGTCGAAATCCGCGTCCGCAGAACGGCCCTCTTTGTAGCGCCAGTGGGCGGCGATGCCGTATTCCGCGACGCGGTGCATATCCCAGGTACGGATCTGCACCTCGAAGGGGAAGGGAATCTTCCGGCCGCCGACCACGGTGGTGTGGAGCGACTGGTACATATTGGCCTTGGGGACGGAGATATAGTCCTTGAACCGGC
>CAMZIS010000016.1 GCA_947307285.1 uncultured Peptococcaceae bacterium
TGCAGACCGGCTGCCACGTCATCATTGCCGACGGCCTCAAGGGCACGGACGAGGCCAGAGTCCCCATAAATCTGCCCCTGGTCAAGGAGGCCAAGATCGGCCAGGCCATCATGGACGCAGATATCGTGATATCCCTCAATCATTTCAAGGGCCACGAGGCGGCGGGCTTCGGCGGCGCTTTGAAGAATCTGGGCATGGGCAGCGGTTCCCGCGCCGGCAAAATGGAGCAGCACTGGGAAGGCAAGCCCGTAGTCCGGCCGGAGCTGTGCGTGGGCTGCGGCGCCTGCCTGCGCATCTGCGCCCACGAGGGCCCGGTCATTGAAAACGGCAAAGCCCGCATCGACCATGAAAAATGCGTGGGCTGCGGCCGCTGTCTGGCGGCCTGTCCCAAGGACGCCATCGATCCCAGCAGCGAAAACTCCGCCGCTATCCTTTCCTGCAAGATATCCGAGTACGCCTACGCCGTGGTGAAGGACCGGCCCTCCTTCCATATCTCCCTGATCTGCGACGTATCGCCCTTCTGCGACTGCCACGCGGAAAACGACATCCCCATCATCCCGGACGTGGGCATGCTGGCCTCCTTCGACCCGGTAGCGCTGGATCAGGCCTGCGTGGACCTGTGCAACAAAATGCCGGTCATCGAGGACAGCCGTCTCGATCACCATCTCAAGCGTTTTGGGGCGGAGGATCACAACCACGAATACTTCCATATGAACCATCCGGACGCGGAATGGGAAGCCGGTCTGGTCCACGCCGAGGAGATCGGCCTGGGCAGCCGTGAGTATGAGCTGATCCGGATCTGAGAACCTGCCTGCATCTTTCTGTATCAACAATAAAAGCACGGTTTCTGCAGGAAGCCGTGCTTTTCGTATAGTCGGGGACAGTATCAGTCGTCCGGCTCCGGGAAACGGGCATTGTCGACGGGGATGCGCCGCACCACCGTATAAGGGATGCCGTTTTCATCCAACTGGCGCAGGAAGGCTTCCCGGACGGTATCCTCCGTGAACCGCTGCTGCAGGGTGAGGCAGATATTCCCTCCTACAGCCCCGATCTCCGCCAGCAGGCTGAAGGTATTGGGCGGGTGGGCCCACCGCTCGCACAGGGCGTCCGCCACAGCCGGGTAGCGCCACCGACCCACGTAGCTGACCAGGAAGGTGATGACTCCCTCCCCGCCGTTGAACATGGAGCCGAAGACCTCTTTTTTCTCCTCCACCGTGGGTGCGGCAAGGGCCGCCTGCCGGATGGCGTGAGCGTTTGCCGCCAGAGCCGGTCTGATCCGGTCCGCATCGCTCTGGATGAAGGTCATGCCCCGGTACACTGTACACTGGCTGGAAAAGGGCAGGGCCCGCAAACGATCGCTGTAGGGGAACAGCGCCATGCTCAGGCAGTTGTGGAAGGTCTTTTCTGCGTTCAGCATGGGTCGGGCGTTGATCACGTAGGCGCTGACGATCCTTTTATTTCTTGCGGGCCAAAGGCCGTCGATGGCCCGGGCCAGCAGCAGGGATACCATGGTGCCGGGGCTGGCGTCGTGGGCGGAGGTGAAGCGGATGAAGGCCTCCTCCGGCAGGCAGACGTCCCACAGGGTAGCCGGGCCGGGCGTCAAACCGCCGTCCCTTTCCAGGGTGAAGGCTTCCTCCATGGGCGGGGCCGGCACAGAAGCAGCCGCGGGGGTTGGAAGACCATCCTGGGGGTCGGCCAGCTCCGCTGCCGTGGGCGGCACGTCCGCCGTGGGGATGTTGCCCGGCTCTTTCAGGCCGTACCGCTCTCTGCAGTAATAAAAAAGGAGCGTCGCCAGGACGGAGTACATGCCCGTGCCGTCCGTAACGCCGTGGAAAAAATCAAGATGGATGCGGTCTTCGGCGCAGCACACGGCCCACACGTGATAGTTGGTCTGCGGCGAATTCAGGCAGATGCGCCCGTCGGTGCACAGCAGGGCCACCGGCAGCGGGTTGTCTTCGTAATAACAGGCGCTCTCGCCTTTGTAAAGGCGGACGCACAGGTAGGGATAGCGCAGGGCGGTAAGATCGATGGCCCGGCGCAGCAAACCCAGGTCCACCCTGTCTTTCAGGCGGGCCGTCAGGCGCACGGTATAGTCCACTCCTGCGCCGAAGCAGCCGTGGACGTGCATCATATCGCCGGTGGTTATCTCTCTCACTTGGGGACCCTCGCTTTTTGCGCTGCGGCCGGTTTCCCGCAGTCTTTTATCTGCCTGCTGAAAAAATACCACATCCGGCGGGAAATAGCAACGCCGCAGCCCTTTCCGCCAACAAAAAAGGGAAAGACCGGCTTTCGGTCTTTCCCTTTGCGTTACGGTAACTATCACATGCCCAGATAGGCTTTTTTGACGATGTCCGATTCCAGCAGCTCCCGGCTTGGACCTTCCTGCAGGATGCGGCCGGTGGCCAGGACGTAGCCCCGGTCTGCCAGCTCCAGCGCCTCTTTCACCTTCTGCTCCACGATGAGCACGGTGATGCCGGTAGCGCGGATCTCCTTCAGGGAGTCCATGACCCGATCCACCAGGACCGGCGCCAGACCCAGGGACATTTCGTCGATCATCAGCAGCTTGGGCTTGGACATCATGCCGCGGGCGATGGCCAGCATCTGCTGTTCGCCGCCGGAAAAGGTCTCCGCCGCCTGATCTTCTCTTTCCTTCAGGCGCGGGAACAGATGATAGACCTGATCCAGCGCGTCTTTCTTCGCGGCCTCGTCTTTGAGCGTATAAGCGCCCATCATCAGATTCTCCCGCACGGTCAGCTTGCCGAAGAGCTGACGGCCTTCCGGCACGTGGGAGATGCCCATTTTCACCAGCTTGTGAGCCGGCGTTTTGGTGATATCCTGGCCCAGGAATTCGATGCTGCCGCCCATGGGACGGATCAGCCCGGACAGGCCCCGCAGGATGGTGGTCTTGCCTGCGCCGTTGGAACCGACGATGGACACGACCTCTTTTTCTTTGACCTCCAGGGAGACGTCGAAGACCACGGGCACGTTGTCGTAGCCTAATACAAGATTACTTACTTTCAGCATTGTATCTATCCCCCAGATAAGCCTTGATGACCTCTTCGTTGTTGACGATCTCCTGCGGCAGTCCTTCCGCGATCTTCTTGCCGGCGTTCAGCACCACGATGCGGTCGGAGATGGGCATGATGGCTTCCATGATGTGTTCCACCACCAGCAGGGACAGGCCCTCTTCCTTCAGGCGGACGCACAGCTCCATCACGTCCTTGATCTCGGTCTGGTTCAGGCCGGCCATGCATTCGTCCAGCATCAGCAGCTGGGGCCGGGTGGCCAGAGCGCGGGCGATCTCCACCCGCTTTTTGTCGATGATGGTCAGGCTGCCGCCGCGGATGTTTTTCTTCTCCGTCAGGCCGGTGCGCTCCAAAATCTCCGCCGCGTCTCGCTGTGCCTGCTTGCGGCTGCGGGTATGCAGGAAAGCGCCGGTCATGACGTTTTCTTCCACTGTCATTTCCTTCAGGGTCTGCACCACCTGGAAGGTGCGGGTGATGCCCAGACGGCAGATCTCGTAGGCCGGTTTGCCGGTAATATCCTGCCCCTTGAAATAGACCTTGCCGGAGGTGGGAGGATAATAGCCGGAAATACTGTTGAACAGCGTGGTCTTGCCGGCGCCGTTGGGGCCGATGAGACTGACTATCTCGTGTTCGTTCACGGTGAAGCTCACGTCTTCGTTGGCCACCAGATTACCGAATTTCTTGGTGATGTTTTCGATTTTCAGCAATTCCGCCATGCTCACTCACCTACCTTCTTGCGTCCGGCCAGGGACTGCCGGATGCGGTCCACGATGCCCATGATGCCCCGGGGCTCGGTGCAGGTGACCAGCACGATGAGAGCGCCGAAGATGATCAGGTTGAGGCCGCTGCTGGCGCCGCCCGTCATGCGCCGCATCAGCAGGTCCAGGGAATAGTAGATGACCGAACCGATGATGGGGCCGTAGACGTTGCCCAGACCGCCCAGGACCGTGACCAGGACGAAGATCATGGACACGCTCAGGGGGAAGACGGTGACGGCGTCGATATATTTGAAGAACTGAGCGAAAAAGGTGCCGCCGATGGCCGCGATGAAAGCGCTGAGGCACATGGCCAGCAGCTTATAGTTGCGGGGGTTGATGCCGATGGATTCGGCCACCTCGTGGCTTTCGCGGATGGCTTTCCAGTAGAAGCCGATCTTGGAACGCTCCAGAGCCGCGCAGACGATGAAGACCACGCAGAACACTGCCAGAGTGGTGAACAGGAAGGGCAGGCGGTTGCGCACGTCCAGGCTGAGCCAGGCGATCTTGCCCCAGGCAGAGGTAGGAGCGCCGCTGATCAGCGCATTGATCGGCGTAAGGGCTATGCCGTCGCCGGCGCCGACCCAGGACCATTTGCTGAAGATGGTCTTCAGTATCTCGGCCACGCACAGGGTGGCGATGGCGAAATAGTGGCCCTTCAGCTTGAACATGTTGAAGTTGACGGCAAAGGCCACGATGACGGCGATGAGACCGCCCGCCAGCATGCCGATCCAGGGCGTGATGTGGAAGTATTCCAGCATCACGGTGGAGGTATAGGCGCCGATGCCGAAATAGGCGGCGTGACCGAAGGAGGTCTGCCCGGCAAAGCCGGTGATCAGGTTCCAGGCCTCGCCCACCATGGCGTAGATGAGGATGTAGATGATGACGTTGTGCACGTCGGTGGAATTGACGGCCAGGGGTATGCCGATGAACAGGGCCAGCATGACCAGGGCCATCTTATATTCTTTGAGTACTACCATCCGAACAACCCCCTTGGCCTGATCTGCATGACTACCAGGTAGAGCAGGAACACCACCAGGTACTTGAAGGAGGTGCCGATGAAGTAGCCGCCCAGGGCTTCCACCACGCCCACCAGCAGGCCGGCGAAGAGGGCGCCCTTGATATTGCCGAAGCCGCCCAGGGCCACGATGACGAAGGCCAGGGTGCTGTAGAGGGCGCAGGCTTCAGGATAGATGGGCGTGAAGCTGGCCATCAGCGCAGCCGCCGCGCCCACGCAGGCGCCGGACAGGCCGAAGGTGATGGCGTAGATGCGGTTGGTATCGATACCCACCAGCTGGGCCGCGCTCTTGTTGATGGAGGTGGCCTTGATGGCGATGCCGGTCTTGGTGCGGTTGAGGAACAGGGTGACCAGCAGGGTTATTATCAGCGCGCCCGCGGCCGCCACCACGTAGTCCTGGCGGATGTACATGCCCAGCAGCTTGAAGCTGCGGTTGCTGACCAGGGTGTTGGTGACGTTGCGGTAATTGGCCGTCCAGAAGAACTGAGTCAGGTTCTTCAGCACCATGCTCAGGCCGAAGGTGGCCAGCAGGGCCGTGAGGCCGGACACTTTGAGCACGCGTTTGATCACGACTAAGTAAGTGAGCACGCCCAGTAAAAAGATGAGTACAATCACGATGGGCATGGAGATGAGGGGGTCCAGACCCAGCAGGGCCCAGATCCAGAAGGAGGCGTAGAGGCCCCACAGCAGGAATTCGCCGTGGGCGAAGTTGACGATGTCCATCACGCCCCAGGTCAGGCTGAGTCCTACCGCCACCAGGGCGTAGACGCAGCCGTTCAAAAGGCCGTTGATTATGATTTGTCCGATCATGGTCTTCTCCCGTGCGGAAAGCAGGAAAGGACCGGCAGTTGCCCTGCCGGTCCTTTCCCTGTAACTTCAGAACTGTACCGGCAAATGATTATTTGTTCAGGACAGGATCGGAAGTGGTGTACTCGTCGATAGGATAGACGACTTCGTATTTGCCGGCGATCAGCTGGGTGACCACGGCGGGCATGATGTCGTTCTGGCCGTTTTCATCGAAGTGGACCTTCTGGGTGATCAGGTAGGGAGCTTCGAATTCGTTGGCCTTCAGAGCTTCGTTCACAGCGGCGGAATCAGTGCTGCCGGCAGCGTCGATGGCCTGGGCGGCGATGATCACGGAAGCGAATTCTTCCAGGGCGGGACCGTCGATGTCCTGACCGGTCTTGGCCTTGTACAGATCGTTGATGTAAGCGAAGATGGGCAGCTTGTCAGACAGCTGAGCGGTGCAGGCCTGGCCGCCGGCGTAGGTATCGACGCCGAGGTCGGTAGCAACGTTAGCGAAGGAAGCGTCCTGGAAACCGCCGCAGTAGCACACGATGGCTACGGGGTTGTATTCCAGAGAGCTGTAAGCCTGAGCGAACAGAGTCAGGTCGCCGATGTAGGAAGCCTGGAAAACGGCGTCAGCGCCGGATTCCTTGATCTGGGCGGCTTCGGTATCGAAGGAGGTGGCGGTGGATTCGTAGGAAACGCTGGCCACTTCTTCGAAGCCGTATTCGGCGGCGTACTTCTCGAACATTTCGTTGGCATGGATGCCGTAGCTGTTGTTGATCCAGGCAATGGCGACCTTCTTGATACCGGCGTCATAGGTATCGTTCAGGTACTGCAGGTAAGCGAAGAACTCCTGGGATTCCTGCTCGTCGTTGGCGGCTACGCGGTTGAAGATAGATTTGAAAGCGTAGGTGGTGCCGTCGGTCAGAGAAGCGGAAGAGGAAGAACCGCAGACCATGGGGATGCCGTATTCCAGAGCCTGAGTGGCGACGGAAGCGGAGCAGCCGGAGTTGTAAGCGCCGGTGATAGCGACAACGCCCTGATCCAGCAGCTTGGCAGCTTCGGTGGTAGCCAGGTCGGCACTGGCCTGATGGTCAGCGAAGACCAGTTCGATGGGCTGACCGCCCAGGATGCCTTCGTTCTTGGCCAGATCCCAATCCAGGTCATGGGAGTTGTTGATGATATCCTCAGCCACTTCCATGGCGGCCTTCAGATATTCACCGGTGGAAGAGCCGGTCAGAGGCAGCACGGCGCCGATCTGAATAGCGTCGCCGGAGACTTCGCCGGATTCTTCCGGAGCAGTTTCTTCGTCAGCAGCGGGTTCGTTGCCGCAGGCGGCGAAAGCGAACACCAGCATCAGAGCGAGTAACAGAACCAAAAACTTTTTCATGTTTTCTCCTCCTTTGATTTTGGTTTGATACCGTGAAACGGTACTGTAATTATATCAAATAAATATGACGATTTGCGTTATGCGGGCGTTTTTTTATAAATTTGCACAAATCTTCACATTTCATTCGCCAAATCCGATCAGCCCGCGTCCTCGGCCAGCTCCATGACGAACCAGAAATCCGCGCCTTGGCCCGGCGTGCTGTTCACGCCGTAATCGCAGCAGTGGTCCTCCAAGATGCCGCGGACGATGGTAAGGCCCAGGCCGGTGCTGCCGCTGACCCGGTTCTGCATGCTGCTGCGGGTAAAATAGAGGTCCCATATCTTATCCAGGTTCTCCGGAGCTATGCCTTCGCCGTGGTCCCGCACGCCCCAGCGCACCTTGCCCTCCGCCTGCTCGATGCTGACTTCCATGCTCCCTCCGTCCGGAGAATGCTTGACCGCGTTGCTCAGCAGGTTGTCGATGACCCGCTGGATGCGGATCACGTCGCCGGAGACCGGCATGTAACCGTGATTCTCCCAGTCTATAGTCACGCCGCGACCCTGCTGCAGGGCGATATCGCGGAAGCGCTCCACGCACACGTCGGTCAGGCTGGCCAGGTCGAAGACCCGCATCTCGTAATTCATGTTGCCGGAACGGATGCGGGAGTATTCCAGGATATCCGTGATCAGGTCGGACATCCAGTCCGTTTCCTGCAGTATGACGCCGATATGCTCCTGCCGCCGCCTGGGGTCGTCGCCGGACAGGTCGCGGATCATTTCAGAGTAGGCCTTGATCATGGTCAGGGGCGTGCGCAGGTCGTGAGACACGCTGGCCAGCAGGTTGGTCTTCGTTTCGTCGATCTTGGCCAGCTCCGCCGTGGCCGCGTTCAGCGACTCCGCCAACTGATGTATCTCCGTGACGTCGTCGTTTCGGAAATGGACGGAATAATCCCCCGCCCCCAGCTTTTGCGCCTGCCGGGTCAGGTCCACCATGGGCTTGGCGATGCGGGAGGCGATGAAATAAGACAGCAGCAGGGAGAGGACGATGGTCAGGATAGACATGGTGAGCAGCTGGTTTTTCAGGATCAGCCGCACGGAATCCAGGGGGCCGATGGGGTCGATGATATAAAGATAAAGGCTGCTGTCGGGGTTGGCCTCGTTCAGCAGCTTGGTGCCGTAGATCAGGAAGCCGCTTTCCGGGCTGCCTTCGCGTTCGATATTGGTATAGACAGGCTTGCCGGCGGCCTCGTATTTCTTGATGAAGCGCACCGCCTCCAGGGGGTCGGGATCGAACAGGTCCAGCACGTCCGTGCTCTGGCTGGCGCCGGCCATGTTGAAGATGCGCACCGGTATCTCGTCTTCATAAAAGCGGATGGAAACCGGCTGGGAAAAGCGGACGTGCCGCCACTGCTCGGCCAGACGTTCGCCCATGGCTTCGATGCGTTCGGTCTCCTGCTGGTAGTACAGGTCCTTCAGGGCCAGGTTCTGCAGCAGGAACAGGGCGATCAGGATGCCGATGGTGAAGATGGCGAAGGCCTGCCAGATCCAGTTGCGCAGTTTTATCATGGGCCGTTTCATTGCGGGACCTCGAATTTATAGCCGCCGTTGCGCTGAGTGACCAGCAGGTCGCGGTAGACGCCCAGACAATTGCGGATAGTGCGGATATGGGTGTCCACCACCCGGTCGTTGCCGAAGAACTCGTAGCCCCAGACGTCGGAGAGGATCTTTTCCCGGGAGAGGATGACGTCGCGGTTCTGCACCAGATAGAGCAGCAGCTCCATATCCTTGGGGGCCAGGCTGACCTGCTCCCCGTCCACCGACACCGTACGCCGGTTGGGATCGATCTTCAGCCCCTGATACTCCACGGCTTCCCTGCCGGCGGCGCCGGACTGATTTCGGCGGCGCAGCACGGCCTTGATGCGGGCCATCAGCTCGGCCGGAGAAAAAGGCTTCACTATATAATCGTCGATGCCCAGCTCGAACCCGAACAGCTTGTCATATTCCTCGCCCCGGGCGGAGAGCATGATCACCGGCACGTCTTTGGTCCTGCGTATCTCTTTACAGGCGGAAAAACCGTCCAGCCGGGGCAGCATGACGTCCAGGATGACCACGCCGAAATCCTGCTCCTGGCACAGCTTCACCGCTTCCATGCCGTCCTTGGCTTCCTCCACTTCATAGCCGTGGAATTCGCAGTATTCGCGGATAACGGCGCGGATCTTCTGCTCGTCGTCAACGATGAGTATCCGGCACACTTTGCCCACCTCCTGCATATCTAGTTACGACATACGTCAACGTTTATATAAGCGTTTATATAATCATAGCACAAAACCGGGCCGACAGGCAATCCCGCAACGGTCAGCGGAGCAGTTTCGGACGGTGCAGCAGCCGGGCCGTCCGGCCCGTTTTGCGTTCCGGGCACGGTTTTCGGCGGCCGGATCGCGGCAAACGCTTCTCCCGGATGCCGGCCATAGCTGGCCAAACAATAGCGATCAGTGTTCGCTGCGATCGATTGCCCCGGCCGCGGCGGATCGACCGCATTTTCATGCGTCAATAAACCGATAGTCCGCCGGCGAAACGAAAAGGCCGCGAACGAGTCCGCGGCCCAAGGGTCAAACAGCTTATAAATTGAATTCTCCCTGCTCCTCTTCCTGCAGGCGGGGCAGATCGTCCAGAGAATCGATGCCGAAGAAGCTGAGGAACTCTTCGCCTGTGCCGTAGAGGATGGCGCGGCCGGCGGTATTGACCCGGCCCACCTCGCGGATGAGCTTCTTTTCCAGCAGGGTGTTGATGACGGAATCGCTGTCCACCTGACGCACGGCGGCCACCTCGGCCCGGGTGATGGGCTGCTTATAGGCGATGACGGCCAGCGCCTCCAGGGCAGCGCTTGACAGCTGCTGATATTTGGGACGGTACAGGCGCTCCACCAGAAAAGCGAACTGCTCCGGCGTGACGAACTGATAGCCGCCGGCGATGCGACGCAGGGTGAAACCCCGATCGGCGTAGCGTTCCGTGAGCTCTTTCAACGCTTCGCCGACCTGCTCCTCGGCAGCTTCCGTATATTTGGCCAGGTCCTGTACGGTCAAAGGCTCGCAGGCCACGAAGAGCAGGGCTTCCAGGGCCCGCAGCAAAGCGTCGCCCGTAAGCGCGACCGGTTCTTCCTGCGACGCGCTCTCTTGCTGAATAGCAGCTTCCTGCTGTTCTGCTTCGATCGCAGGCAGGTTGGCTTCAGATGGTAACGTCTCTGTCATAATCCTTGCTTTCTCCCGGGAACATATAGATCTCGCCGAACTGGTTATCCTGACTGACCCGGATCACCCGCTGACGGATCAGCTCCAGCAGGGCCAAAAATGTCACCACCAGCTCCATGCGGCTCACGCAGCCGGTAAAGGCGTCGGAGAAACGTACGCCCTGCTCACGGCCGGTGATAAGACTGAACAGCTGGTCCAGCTTGTCCCGCAAAGTGACCTGCTCCCGCTGGATAGAGAACACTGTTTCCTTTTTCGCGGCTTTCTCCAGCACCTTATCGAAGGCGGCCTGCAGGTCGGACAAGGTCTTGCCGGACAGAGGGTTCTCCTCGCTGAACAGGTTCACGTACAGCTCCTGCTCGTTAGGTCGGCGGATGAGGCGGCTGGAAGTCTCGCGCAGCTGCGACATCTGGGCCGCCGCCTCTTTGAAGCGCATGTATTCCAGCAGGTCGTGGACCAGCTCGGCTCTGGCGTCCTCTTCCTCCCCTTCTTCCGTCTGAGGCCGCGGCAGCAGCATGCGGGCCTTGATGGTGAGCAAGGTGGCGGCCATGACCAAAAATTCCGAGGCGATATCCAGGTCCAGCTCCTCCATGCGGGCCAGATATTCCAGATACTGGTCCGTGATGCGGGCGATGGGGATATCGTAGATATCCACCTGCTCTTCCCGGATCAGGTGCAGCAGCAGGTCGAAGGGGCCGTCGAAGACAGGCAGATGGATTTGGTAGCCGCTGTCCGCCATGTCAGATCTTCATGGCCTCCCGCACCATGCCCATGGTCTCCCGGGCCGTTTTGCGGGCGGCGGTGTTGCCGGCGTCGATGATCTCGTCCAGCAGGGCGGGCTGGGCCTCGTATTTGGCCCGCCGTTCCCGCATGGGCTCCAGGAAATCGTTGATGCATTCGGTCAGGCGCTTTTTGCACTGGCCGCAGCCGATGGCGCCGGCCTTGCAGTCGGCGCAGATCTGAGGCTGCTCCGCCTTGTTGAAAAAGCCCTGATAAGCGTAGACGGCGCACACGTCGGGGTGGCCGGGATCGGTCTTGCGGATGCGGGTGGCGTCGGTGACCATGCTCCAGACCTTGGTCTTCACGTCCTCAGGCTTTTCCGACAGCAGGATGAAGTTGCCGTAGCTCTTGGACATCTTGCGGTTGTCCGTGCCGGGCAGGATCTCAATGTGGTTGAACACGGGCTGGGGCTCCGGGAAGACCTGGCAGTTATAGAGATGGTGGAAGCGGCGCAGCAGCTCGCGGCAGAATTCCACGTGAGGCGCCTGATCCTCCCCCACCGGCACGCCGGAGGGGCGGTACATCAGGATATCCGCCGCCATCAGCAGCGGGTAGCCCAGGAAGCCGTAGGTGGCGATGTCCTTGCCCTTTTCCTTGAAGGCTTCCAGCTGGCCCTTGTAGGTGGGCACCCGTTCCAGCCAGGACAGGGGCGTGATCATGGAGAACAGCAGATGCAGCTCGGCATGCTCCTTGATGTCGGACTGATGGAAGATATGGCACTTTTCCGGGTCCAGACCGGCGGAGAGCCAGTCGATGACGATCTCCCGGCGATTGGCCCGGATGCTGTCGGTATTGTCGAACTGAGTGGTGATGGCGTGCCAGTCGGCGGTGAACCAGTAGGAATCGTAGAGGTCGCACAGGCGCACCCATTCCTTGATCACGTTATAGTGGCCCAGATGCAGCCGGCCGGTGGGACGCATACCGCTTAACAAACGCTGTTTTTCCGCCATGGGAAAACCTCCTTGAGATAGTAAAAATTGGACTGAGCTCACGCTCAGGCTAATCCGAACAGGGAATAGAGCCCGTTGACGATCCACTGGGCGGGCACCAGGATGATCTTATCCAGCACCGTATCCAGCCCCGGTATCAGCATAAAGGCGGCCAGGATGATGAAGCCGTAGCGTTCCAGGGCCAGCACCACGTTCATTTTCGAGGGCGGCAGCAGGCCGGTGATCAGCTTGGAGCCGTCCAGGGGCGGGATGGGGATCAGGTTGAACACCATCAGCACCGCGTTGATGGAGGCGAAATACTGCAGGAAATTGACGCCGTAAGTATAGAGATTATAGCGGAAGTCGCTGGTGAACCATTCCCGGTTATGGATGGCCAAATGGTAGATGAGGGCCAGCAGGGCCACGCCCACCACGGCCTCCAGCAGATTCATCAGGGGGCCGGCGGCGGAGACGAGGATCATCTTATGGCCCCGGTTTCCCTTGTAGTAGTTGGGGTTGATGGGTACGGGCTTAGCCCAGCCGAAGCCCAGCACCACCAGTAAGAGAAAGCCGACTGGGTCCAGGTGCTTCAGCGGGTTCAGGGTCAGCCGGCCCGCGTTTTTGGCCGTGGGGTCGCCGAAAGCGTAGGACACCCGGGCGTGGG
>CAMZIS010000017.1 GCA_947307285.1 uncultured Peptococcaceae bacterium
GGTGCGGTAGAAGGGACTTGAACCCCCACCCTGGCAATCAGGACTAGAACCTGAATCTAGCGCGTCTGCCAATTCCGCCACTACCGCGTGAATGATCCTTTCGGATCGCCTCAACTAATATAGCACAACCGACAGCCAAATGCAAGAATAAAATTTGATTTTTGGATTTTTTTATTACTCGTCCCCGCCGCCGTCTCCTGCGGGCTAGTCTGCAGCGTTTTCGTCCTCGGCTTCGTCATCGCGGGCGGCAGCCGCGGCCTCGTCGCGCTGCTCGTCGATATACTGATACATCTCCTCCGCCGATTTGGTCACGGTAAACCGTCCAAAATGCCGTCGGCGATTTTTTTATTGGCCGCGTAAGCCTCGGGAGTGGCCAGATAGATCAAATAATAATGGGCTGAAGGATAAGGCATGTACAGATCGACGCGGCAGGCAAGCGCGTTGCCTTCGGCGTCCGTCCCCTGCATGAGGCAGCTGTATTTATACTTTTCGCTGCGCTGTTCTCGCTCCGGCTCCGCCGCAAACAGGTCGGCCGCCATATCCTCCGCCACCATGTCTCCCAGCTCATCCAGGGAATAATACTCCATGGCGCCCAGCTCACGCACCACTTCAAGCGTAAGATCGCCCGCGGCGTTACGGAAAGAGCAAACACCGTTCGCTGATACTGGTTCCACACTCTGCCAGTCCGCAGGCAAGGTAAAAGAACAGTCCTCTTCATCGATCACAGTGGTGGCCACATCGTCCAATTCCGGGGCGCCGCAGGCCGCAAGCAGGCACAGGGCCGCGATTATCAGCAAAATGCAAAGCTTTTTCTTCATCTGTCCTCCAGGATTCGTTCCAGCATGAAAAGGGCCTCAGCTACGGTCTGCCGCCGAACGGCGTCCCGGCCGCCGCTGAAAAGGCAGCGCTTTACCTGCAGATCATCCTCGCCGCCGCAGGCGATATAGACCAGACCCACCGGTTTTTCCGCGCTGCCGCCGCCGGGACCCGCGATACCGGTAGTGGCGAGGGCGATATCCGCTCCGCTTACCCGCAGCAGACCGGAAGCCATCTCCCTGGCGGTCTGAAGGCTGACTGCGCCAAACTCGGCCAGCGTATCCCGACTCACGCCCAGCAGCTGCGCTTTGGCTTCGTTGCTGTAGGTGACCAGCCCCCACCCGAACACGTCGGATGAACCGGGAACGTCTGTCAAAGCCGCGGCCAGCATACCGCCGGTACAGGACTCCGCCGTAGCTACAGCCAGTTTCCGGCGCCGCAATTCATCTATAATACTTGCCGCTTGGGCCATCATTCTATCTCCCGTCTGCCCAGTCCCGGGCCTGTGACCCGTCCTACCAGGTCATATACCTGACAGTCTTCGATCAGCACAGGATAGATAACACCGTACTCTATGACTGAATCAGCACGGAAATAGACCACTCCGTCCACCTCCGGAGCCTGATACTGGCTGCGGCCCTGCCAATAGCCTTCGCCGAACTCATAGGCGGGGGCTTCGGCCAGCACCTGCAGGGTACGGCCCAGAAAACGCCGCAGCGAGCTTTCCGTGACCGCCGCGGCCTGGGTCATGACCTGATCCAAACGCTGTTGCTTGATCTTGTCGTCGATCTGATCCTCGAAAGAGGCGGCCGGCGTATCGTCCTCGCGGTAATAGGGAAAAGCGCCCAGCCAGTTGAAACGAGCCTGCTCCAGCAGGTCCAGCAGCTGACGGAAATCTTCTTCGCTTTCGCCGGGAAAGCCCACCATGACCGTGGTGCGCAGCACCACGTCGGGCAGATAACGCCGGGTCCGCGCCACCGCGTCCAGGATGCCGCGGCCGGTGCTGTGCCGGTTCATGGCCGCCAGGACCCTGTCCGAGCCGTGCTGGATGGGGATATCCAGATAATGGCAGACGTTGGCATGAGCGGCCATGACCTGCAGCAGGCGGTCGCTGATGCTGTCCGGGTAAAGATAAAGCAGCCGCACCATGTCGAAGGGCAGGTCGGCGACTTCGTCCACCAGCAGGGCCAGATCCACATCGCCGGGCAGGTCCTGCCCGTAGCGGGTGATATCCTGGGCGATGATGTTGATTTCACGCACGCCCTGCTCCAGCAGGCTCCGGGCCTCAGTGAGGACGTCGTCCAGCGGGCGGCTGTGATACGGTCCCCGCAGCTGGGGTATCAAACAATAGGAGCAGCGGTTGTCACAGCCCTCGCCGATCTTCAGATAAGCGGAAACGCTGCCGGGCGGCAGGTCCCGCAGCAGATAGGGATCGCCGCTGAAGGATTCGCCTTTCAGCTCCAGCCCCAGTATGCGGGCAACGCGGCGGCCGATCTCCTGATAATCCCTGCTGCCGAAAACCGCGTCCAGCTCCGGCATGGATTCCAGCATCTCGTCCGCGTACTTTTCCGGCATGCAGCCCACTGCGATGAGGGCCCGGCAGCGGCCGTATTCTTTATACTCGGCCAGTTCCAGAATGGAACGGATGCTCTCGATCTTGGCGGATTCGATGAAACCGCAGGTATTGATAACGATAGTCTCCGCCTGGGCGGGGTCGTCCACCAGAACGAAACGGTCACGCTTCAGCGCGCCGGACATGATCTCGGCATCCACCAGGTTTTTTGCGCAGCCCAGGGACAGCAGATATACGGTGTGTTCCATGTTTTACCCCAACAGTTGTTCGATCTCGTCCAGAGACATCAGGATATCCCGCGGCTTGGCTCCCTTGGACGGGCCCACGATGCCTTTCATCTCCAGCTGATCCATGATGCGGGCGGCCCGGGGATTGCCGATGGACAGCCGCCTCTGCAGGAAGGAAACGCTGGCCTGTCCGGTGCTGACGATCAGCATGGCGGCGTCGTACAGCAATTCGTCCAGGTCTTCATCTATGGCGGAACCGCTCTCCCCTACCTCCTTGTCGGCGGCGGCCACCGCCTCGTCGGAGAATTTGGGCGCAGCCTGGTCGCAGCAGTAATCCACCAAGCGCGCCACGTCTTCCTCGGAAATAAAGGTGCCCTGGACGCGCATGGGCTTGTTCATGCCGATGGGCGAATAGAGCATGTCGCCCTTGCCCAGCAGCTTTTCCGCGCCGCCCATGTCCAGGATGGTGCGGCTGTCGGTGTAGGAGGACACGGCAAAGGCGATGCGGGAGGGGATATTGGCCTTGATGAGGCCGGTGATAACGTCGACCGACGGGCGCTGGGTAGCCACCACCAGATGGATGCCGGCGGCGCGGGCCATCTGAGCCAGGCGGCAGATGGCGTCTTCCACGTCGTGCTTGGCTACCATCATCAGATCGGCCAGCTCGTCGATGATGACCACGATATGGGGCAGCGGCGTTTCCGGGCAGCGCTGGTTGTAGCCTTCGAAATCCTTGCAGGCCGCGGCCGCGAACAGCGTATAGCGGTTCTCCATCTCGTTGACCACCCATTTCAGGGAGTTGGCCGCCTTTTTGCTGTCGTTGACCACCGGGGCGATCAGATGGGGCAGCCGAGCGTACTGGGTCATCTCCACCTTTTTCGGGTCGATGAGCATCAGCTTGACCTCGTCGGGCGTGGCTTTGAAGAGGATGGAGCAGATGATGGTATTGATGCAGATTGATTTACCGGAGCCGGTGGCGCCGGCAATCAGCAGGTGGGGCATCTTGGCCAGATTGCCCACGATGTATTCGCCGCCGATGATTTTGCCCAGAGCAAAGCTGAGTTTTGCCTTTGCATTTTGGAACTCGTCGGAGTCGATCATCTCCCGGAAGAAGACGGTCTCCGTTTCCTTGCGCGCCACTTCGATGCCGATGGCGGATTTACCGGGGATGGGCGCTTCGATGCGCACGCCGGGGGCGGCCAGAGAGAGGGCGATATCGTCCGCCAGAGAGGTGATGCGGGAGACCTTGACGCCGGGCGCGGGCTGCAGCTCGTAGCGGATGACGGCCGGACCGGCCACCACCTGGGTCACGGTGGCCCGCACGCCGAAGCTTTCCAGGGTGCTTTCCAGCACCCGGATGTTTTCGGTCAGATCCTTGTTCATGCGGGGATTGCGCAAATTGAGACCGGGCTCGATCAGCTCCGGTGAGGGCAGCTTGTAGCCGCCCTGATCGCCAATGGCGGCAGCTGTGGATTTGGGTTTTTCCTCGACAGTATCTTTCTGCGTGGTCTTATCCGTTTCGGCCGCGGGCTTCTCTTTTTTGGGCTTGTCCTTTTCCCGAACCGGCGTATCCTTGGGTTTGCCAGGAGCTGCAGGTTCCGTCTCCTGCTCGGTCAGTGTCACCTCCGGCATATAGTCACGCACGAACTGATTGATGGGCGGGGTGGTCTTTTTACCCGACTCCCGCGTCTGGGTTATTATAGGTACCGCTTCCGGTTCGACGATGCGGTTTCTGGCAGGAGTTTCCGGCGGCGGCAGGACGGGTATGTCAGTATGGCGGGGGTTTCAGGGGCGGCGTCCGCTGCCTTGCTCTCCCCTGCCGCGCTATGGTGCGACACCGCGTCGTGCAGAGAGCCGGCGCCCTTGCCCATCAAAGCGGCGATATCCCGGGTGGTGGTCTGCAGGGCCAGCAGCAGGCCGATCAGCAGCATGGCGATAAAGACCACGATGGCGCCTACGCGGCCGATGGTCTTGCACAGGGCGAAATCCAGCAAAGCGCCGACGGCGCCGCCGCCCTCGCCCGCGGCTGCCGCCTGCATGTATTCCTTGAAGGGATTGAGCGGCACCGACAGATGGCGCAGGCCGAACAGAGCCAGGATAAGCAGGATGAGGCCGATGAGCCGGGACGCGCTCTGGCTGTTTTTATCCGCTACGGTGGCGACGCCGAAGATCAGCAACGCTATGGGCAAAGCGATGGCCACGCCGCCGCCGAACATACGCAGCACGCGCACGATGAAGCGGCCCACCAGGCCCAAAGCGCCTACGTCGGCCTGCTCGGGCTTGGGCGCCATGATGAAGCTGATCAGCATGATAACGGCCACGGCGCAGATGACGATGCCCACGATCTCTTTTTCGCGGGCCAGCTCCGCCTCGCTGCGCACCCGGCGCGGCTGCTGAGGCGCCGCTTTTTTGGTCTTGGCGGAAGAGCGGGAAGCAGCGCTTTTGGGGCGGCTGCTTTTACTCTTGCTTTTACTGTTGGTTGTTGCTTTTTTTGCCATAAAAATCAGTCCTTACCTAAACAGGCAGATAATCAGCACCACGGCGGCCAAAGCCCAGACGTAGTAGGAAAAGTATCGCATATTGCGGTGTTCCAGCAGGCGGATAAAGATACGGATGGCAACGTAGCCGCTAACTGCGGCTACCAGAGCGCCCAGAAAATAGCTGAAGCTGACGGGCACGCCGCTTTTTATAACGTCCACCCCTTCCAGCAGGGCGGCGCCCAGGATCACCGGGATGGAGAGCAGGAAGGAGAAGCGGGCGGCCTCCGACCGTTCCAGGCCGCACAGCAGAGCTCCGAAAATAGTGGAGCCGGAACGGGACAGACCGGGCGTGATGGCCAGTCCCTGGAAGCAGCCGATGGCCAAAGCCTGCGGGAAGCTCATGTTTTCGATGCGTCCCTTGCCGTTGAAGCGGTCGGAGACGTAGAGCAGCACGCCGGTGACGATCAGAGCGCAGGCCACGGCGGCCAGGGAGCTGAACAGGCGTTCGAACAAGTCGTCCAGCAGCACGCCCATGAGGCCGGCCGGGATGCAGCCCACCAGCAGCAGGGCGGTGAAGCGGCAGAAGGGCCGTTTCAGCAGTTCGCGGATATCGGACCAGAAATAGACGAACACCGCGACCAGTGTGCCCACGTGGACAAAGATATCAAAGGACAGCATCTCGGCTTTGATGCCCAGCAGGGACTGAGCGATGACCAGATGGCCGGACGAAGAAACGGGCAGGAATTCGGTAAATCCTTGAACCAGACCCAGCAGCAGGGCCTGCCAAGCTTTAAGTACCATGGAACGATCCTCCTTCTAACCTATATATTGTATATCATTATGCGGCAAAAGGCAAGTGATAGTAGTATGTTTTGCCTGCAAACAGGCTGTTCCGGCCAGTATTTTCCATACAAATACAAAAAAGCGGCGTCTGCTCCCGACAAACGCCGCTTTCAAGCAATATTCAGCGTAGCTCCCGGCCCCTGTTATCCGGCGCGAAAACCGTACCGGGCCGGAAACGGCGATCCAGATAATCCAGCGGCTCGGTGGAAAGAAGGCCCTCTATCCGGCCCTGTCGCAGATACAGTCTGCGTCCCTGATGGACCACGCTGCGCCCGGCCTCATGCTGCGGCTCTGCGGCAAAGATCAGCTCTTCGGGGATGATGCTCCAGATCATTTGCCGCGCCCTCCCCGACACCCGGACTTGCGCTTTTCCCGTCCATCATCCTTGTCATCCGGCGGGAACTGGCCCCGCAGCCACTCCATGGCGTCATTCAGGCCGCCCACCTGGTCGATGAGTCCGCATTCCACCGCGTCCTTGCCGATGACGATGGTGCCCACGTCATGGGCCAGCTCGCCGGTGGCCATCATCATCTGCTCGAATCTGCGCTTGTCGATGCCGGAATGGCTTGCCACGAAGCGGACGATGCGCTCCTGCATGCGTATCATATAGTCGAAGGACTGCTGGACGCCCACCACCATGCCGGTAAGGCGGATGGGATGGATGGTCATGGTGGCGGTAGGCGCGATGAAGCTGCGCCGGGCCGCCACGGCGATGGGCACGCCGATGGAATGACCGCCGCCCAGCACCAGGGAGACTGTGGGCTTGCTCATGGAGGCGATGATCTCGGCGATGGCCAGCCCGGCTTCCACGTCGCCGCCCACCGTGTTCAGGATCACGATCAGTCCCTTGATCTCCGGGCACTGCTCCACGGCCACCAGCTGAGGGATGACGTGCTCATATTTGGTGGATTTATTTTGCGAGGGCATGACCAGATGGCCTTCCACCTGGCCGATGACGGTGATGACGTGGATATCGGAGCTGACGCGGGGCAATATCAGCTGGCCGAAGTCGTTGAGATTGTCCCGGGCCTCCTCGCCGTCGGGCGGGGCCGGATCTTTAGGTTCGCTGTCCGGCCATTGCTCCGGATTGAGCTCGTTGAGCAGCTGGGGATATAACAAAGCTGTCGCCTCCTTATAAGGCGACAGCTTCGGTTCGATCCTTGCTTACACCTCGTTCACCGCTGCCATGATCACGGGACGGCGGCCGGTGCGCTCCAGGACCAGTTTGCCTACGGCAGAGCGGATCTGATTACGCAGCTCGTGCAGGCTGCCGTCGCGCAGCCGCTCCTCGGTGCAAAGGGCTGTCACCTTATCTTTGATCTCAACGATAATATGCTCATATTCCTTCTCAAATATGAATCCTCTGGTGTTGACCTCGGGTTCGCAGAGGATCTTCGGGGTCTTCCCTTTGTTTTTAGTGTAGACCATACTGATGACGATGACGCCCGCTTCCGACAGCTGCCGCCGTTCCCGCAGCACCGAGCTGCCCACGTCGCCCACGCCCAGCCCGTCGATGAGGATGCGGCCGGAAGGCACGGTGCTGTTGACCCGGTAATTGCGGCGGGCCAGCTCCAGCACCTGGCCGTTTTCCATTACAATGGTGTTTTCCGGCTGCATGCCGATGCTCTGGGCCAGCAAAGCGTGCTTGTAGAGCATGCGGTATTCGCCGTGGATGGGCATGAAGAAGCGGGGCTTCACCATGTTGAGCAGGACCTTCAACTCCTCGCGGCAGGCGTGGCCGGAAACGTGGATACCCTGGGACCGTTCGTGGATCACGTTGGCGCCCAGCCGGAACAGGTTGTCCACCGTCCGCGCCACGGTGCGCTCGTTGCCGGGGATGGGGGTAGCGGAAATGACCACCGTATCACCGGCCATGATCTGCACCTGCTTATGCTCGCCGGAAGCCATACGGGTCAGGCCGGACAAAGGCTCGCCCTGGGAGCCGGTGGTGAGGACCACCACCCGGTTGGAGGGATAGCTGCCGATCTCGTCCACGTCGATGAGGGTCTTGTCCGGTATCTCCAGATAGCCCATCTGGGAAGCCACGGTCACCATATTCTGCATGCCGCGGCCGCAGACCGCCACCTTGCGGCCGGTGCGGTGAGCGGCCCAGATGGCCTGCTGCACCCGGTGCACGTGGGAAGCGAAGGAAGTGAGGATGATGCGGCCCTTGGCGTTGAAGAATATCTTGTCCAGATTATAGCCCACGGAGCGCTCGGAATCGGAAAAGCCCTCCCGTTCCACGTTGGTGCTGTCGCTCATCAGCAGCAGCACGCCTTTTTCGCCCAGGGCGGAGATGCGGCCGAAATCCATCAGCTTGCCGTCGATGGGACTCATATCCATCTTAAAGTCGGAGATGATGAGGATGGTGCCCACCGGCGTATGGATGGCCAGACCCATGGAATCGGGTATGCTGTGGGTGACGCGGATGAATTCCACCCGGAAATGGCCGATGACAAGCTCCTCCCGGGGCGCCACCGCCCGCATATCGGCGGAAAGATGGTGCTCGTTCAGCTTGCCCCGGAGCAGGCCCAGGGTCAGGGGCAGCCCGTAGACGGGGGCCGGTACGTTTTGCAGGATATAGGGCATGCCGCCGATATGGTCCTCGTGACCGTGGGTCAGCAGGTAAGCCCGGACTTTGTCTTTGTTTTCGATCAGATAGGTATGGTCCGGTATCACCAGGTCGATGCCATACATGCCATCCTCCGGGAAGGAGAGGCCGCCGTCCACCACCAGGATATCGTCGCCGTATTCGATGAGCATCATGTTTTTGCCCACCTCGCCCAATCCGCCCAGGGGTATCACCTTAAGCTTGTAGCTTTCGGCGGCCTTCCGGCCGGCAGCGGTCTTTTTGCGGACGCCGGACGGAGTCTCCGCCGGCTGATCCGCGGTAAGTCTGGTCTGGCCCCGGCGGGCGCGGGCAGGCTGCTCCGTCGGCTCGGCCTTGACAACGGCAGTGACGGCGTCGGCTTTGGCAGCGGTCCGGCGGACGCGGGTCTTTTTAGCGCCGGCGTCCGCGGAGGCTTTTTCCCTTTTGCGTTCCGCTCCGCGACTGTCGCTCTCCGCGGCCAGGACTTTTTCTATAGCCCGGCTCATGACCAGGTCGATCCCCTTCTGCGTAGCCTGCTTTTTCTTCTTTTCTTTATTCTTAGCGTTGTTTTCTGTCATCTATCGTTCCTTTCTACCGAACGCAAACGAACACGCCAAAAAGGCCAGACCTTTCGGCGGCTTTTTGCGTCCGAATTTGATTATGTATCTTCCGGCTGTTTGCCGGCAACGGGGCGGGCCTGCGCCGCCCCGCAAATATTCAGATTCGTCCCAGATCCCGCAGGAGCTGATCCACCCGTACGCGGGCTTCCTCATCCAGCTCCACCAGAGGCATGCGGCAGGGGCCCACATCGACACCCATCCGATTGAGCGCGTATTTTACCGGGATGGGGCTGGTGCGTATGAACAGTGTTTTATAGGCCGGATAATTACGCAGATGCAGCTCGGCAGCGGCGGCGTTGTCTCCTTTTTCAAAGGCAGCCGCCATTTCCTGCATCTCCCGGCCGATGATATGGGAAGCCACGGAAATGACGCCGCTGGCGCCCAAAGCCAAAGCGGGCAGGGCCAGATAGTCGTCGCCGCAATAGACGTAGAAATCGGGCGGAGTAAGCCGCAGCATCCGGGTCATCTGATCCAGATCGCCGCTGGCCTCCTTGATGCCGATGACGTTATCCAAAGAAGCGATGCGCTTTACCGTGTCCGGCTCCAGATTTACGGAAGTGCGGGCCGGCACGTTATAGGCGATCACCGGGATGCTGACGGCGGACGCGACCTTTTTGAAATGGCGGTACAGCCCTTCCTGCGGCGGTTTGTTGTACTGGGGCGTCACCGCCAATATGGCGTCCGCGCCCATGGCTTCCGCCATTTTGGACAGCTCCACCGTCTTTGCCGTATCATAGCTGCCGGTGCCGGCGACCAGGGGCTTACCCGCGCCGTGGCAGACCTCGCCTACGGCGGCGTAGAGCTTCAGCTTTTCCTGCTGCTGTAAAGTTGGAGATTCGCCGGTGGTGCCGGTGACCACTAAAGCGTCGCTGCCGTTTTCCAGCAGCCAGCCGGCCAGTTCCTGAGCCTTGTCATAGTTCACGCTGAAATCAGAGTTCATCGGGGTGACCATGGCGGTGATGACCCGGCCCAGATCCATTAGCGATCCTCCTTTTTATGATACGCTGTCAGATCATTCCGTATTCCACCAGCAATTCCGCGATCTGCACGGCATTGGTGGCGGCGCCTTTTCTGATCTGATCGCCGCAGACCCACAGATTGAGTCCGTGGCCGGGGCAGCTGATATCCTCGCGGATGCGGCCCACGAAAACATTGTCCTGGTCGCTGGTGTCCAGCGGCATGGGGTAAACGTCGTTGGCGGGATCGTCGACCACGGTGACGCCGGGGGCCTTGCGCAGCACTTCCCGGGCTTCATCCGGGCTGAGCGGGCGCTCGGTCTCGATGGTCAGGCTTTCGCTGTGGCTGCGGTAGACCGGCACCCGCACGCAGGTGGCGGCCACGCGGATCTGATCGTCGTGGAACATTTTCCGCGTTTCCCAGACCATTTTCATCTCTTCTTTGAAGTAACCGTTATCCTGCAGCTTATCGATGCGCGGGATCACGTTGAAGGCGATTTGATGGGTAAAGGCAGAGGGCGGGTCGATAGGCTCCCCGGCCACGATGCGCCTGGTCTGCTCCTCCAATTCGTGCAGGCCGGGCAGACCGGCTCCGGAGACCGCCTGATAGGAGCTGCAGATGAGGCGGGTGATGCGGGCCGCGTCGTGCAGCGGCTTCAGAGCCACCCGTGCGATCATGGTGGTGCAATTGGGGTTAGCAATGATGCCTTTATGCCAGCGCACGTCTTCCGGGTTGACCTCCGGCACCACCAGCGGCACGTCGTCCACGTAGCGGAAATTGCTGGAATTGTCGATGACTACCGCGCCGGCTTTCACCGCGTCGGCAGCAAAAAGCTTGCTGGCCTCACCGCCGGCGAACAGAGCGATATCGATCCCCTTGAAGGAATCGGCAGTAGTGGCGGAAACAGTGTGCTCCTTACCGCGAAAAGCTATCCTTTTCCCTTCGGAGCGTTCGGTGGCCAGCAGACGCAGCTCCTTGATGGGGAAATTGCGTTCGGCCAGGACTTTCAGGAATTCGTGTCCCACGGCGCCGCTGGCGCCCACGATAGCGACGTTATACTGTTTCATATGATGCCTCCGCTGATTTTCTTCATCCCAGTATAACACCGGGCAGAGGCATAATCAAGAAAAAGTTGTCAAAAGAGGCTGTATCTGCCTGCCGTTCAGGGCTTGCGCTACAGTATATGGTATCTGCGCCATATCCGCCACTAAAGAATTAGGCTTTTTCTGAGGATCGTCCTGAGCGAAGGGCACTAAAAAAATATGCTTGGTGTTGAGCAGCCTTCCCAAATTTACCGCGTTGGCCGACAGAGCGTCGTTGGAGGCGATAGCCGCCACCACCGGGCGGCAGACCCGCAGCTGGGATTTGGCCGCCATCAGCACCGGGGTATCGGTAACGCCCTGGGCCAGCTTGGCGCAGGTGTTGCCGCTCATGGGCGCGATGACCAGCACGTCAGCCAGCTCCCGGGGGCCGATGGGCTCCGCTGCGGCTATGGTGTCGATGATGGGCGCGCCGGCCGCTTCCGTGATGCGTTCGCGCCACTCCCGGGGCGTGCCGAAGCGGCTGCCGTGATCCCGCACGTTGAAAGATATCACCGGCAGGATAGAACAGCCGTGATCCCTTAACCGGCGCATCTGCGCCACCGCCTTATCCATGGTGCAGTAAGAGGCGCTGAGGCAAAAGGCCACCCGCACCCCGGACAGGCGCGACAATAATTCGTTTTCCATGTTTTCTCTGCTTTGCCGCAGCAAAGCGTCTCCTTTCCCTGATACAATAGCGGCAGTCAGGAACCGCCCGCTTCGTTCCACATACGCTCCAGCTCTTTTTGATAAAGCGCTGCCATGACGTCGCCGCAAAAATCAGGCGCGTAACGCCCGGGCAGGCCGCCGGCCAGCACAGCTTTGAGTCCCAGCTCGGCGCAGGCCTTGAAATCCGTGCCGCCGGGAGCCGACGCCAGATCGATGATGAGCGCGTCTTTTTTGAGCCACCGCAACCGCTCCCGCTTCAATACGGCGGCAGGAGCTGTATTGAAGATGAGATCGGAGGCTGCCGCAGCCGCCGTCCGCTGCGACCAGTCGGCTACGGTAAAGCCGTGGTCCCGGGCCTGATCGGCCCGTTGCGCACCGCGGTTGATCACCGTCACGGACAAGCCCAAAGCCGCCAGCCGCCAGGCCAGAGCTCTGCCGATACGGCCGTAACCGATCACCAGAGCGGAGGCGCCGCACAGCAGACCGCCATACAAGCGTACTGCTTCGGCCACCGCGCCCTCAGCCGTGACCTCCGCCAAAGGACGGGCCATCTCTTCCCGCTCCAGCATGCCGCTTAACCGGCACTGCCCTGCGATGCAGGCCAGATGGGGCGTAACGATGCCGGACAGGACCGGCAGCCCGGCCGGTGCATGGCGGAACGAGCGATCAGACAGATACAGGTC
>CAMZIS010000018.1 GCA_947307285.1 uncultured Peptococcaceae bacterium
TGCCCTGCACCGGCTGCCGCTACTGCACCTCCTACTGCCCCATGGAGCTGGATATCCCCTACCTGCTGGAGCTGTACAACGAACACAGCTTCACCGGCGAGAACGCCTTCATCGCGCCTATGGCATTGGGAGCCCTGCCCGAGGACAAACGGCCCCAGGCCTGCCTGGGCTGCGGCAGCTGCGAGGCCCTGTGTCCGCAGCAGATCAAGATCTCCGAGGTCATGGCCGATTTCGCGGCCCGCCTGAAATAGCCCGGACAAAAAGACACGCAAAAACCAGTGGGAAAGCTCCCACTGGTTTTTTGTATGCCTTTGCGGCAGGCTTACTTGATAAAGCTCATGCTGGTCACGTCGAACATACCCTTATCCGTGATGCGGCAGGCCGGCAGCACCGGCAGGGCCACGAAGGACAGGGTGATGAAGGGATCGGCGGAATCCGTATCCAGTCCCAGCTGGCGGGCGGCCCTGAGCAGGGCCTGCTGGCGGCTGAAGATCTCGCTGAGCGGCGCATCGGACATGAGGCCCGCGATGGGCAGGGGCAGCAGGGCCAGGGTCTTGCCGCCGCTCACCACCGTATAACCGCCGCCGCATTCTTCCAAAACGTCCACCGCGGCCAGCATATCCCCGTCGTTATCTCCGGCCGCCACCAGATTGTGGGAATCGTGGCCCACGGTGGTGGCGATGGCGCCGCCCCGGATGGGCAGTCCCTCCAGCACGCCCAGGCCGATGCGGCCGGAGGCGTGATGTCGCTCCAGCACGGCGATCTTGACCAGGCCTTCTCCCGCTTTGAAACAGCCGTCCTCCTGGGGCACGGGCCGGCGGTCCAAGGTGGTGAGGACCTCTCCCGGCACCAGCTGCAGGATGGGCATGGTCTGGCCCACGGGCAGGCGCAGGCAGTCCGGCTTGCGGGGGGCCAGATGCACGCTGCGGGCGATCTCCGCCGGAGCAGGCGGCGCGGCCTGCTCCTGAACGCCGGTGAACAGCCGGCCGCCGCAGATCACGTTTTCCACGTCGAAGTCTTTCAGGTCACGGAACAGCACCAGATCGGCCCGAAAGCCGGGAGCGATGGCGCCCCGGTCCCGCAGGCCGTAGCAGCCGGCCGCGTTCAGGGTAGCCATTTTGAGGGCGGTCACTGCCGGGATGCCGTTTGCCACGGCCCGGCGCAGGATAAAGTTGATATGGCCCTCTGCTCTGATGTTTTCCAGATGCTTGTCGTCGGTGCAGAAGAGCATGCGCTCCGTGGGCAGGCCCTCTTTGGCCACCCGGGACATGATCTCCTCCACGCCCCGGCAGGCGGAGCCGTAGCGCAGCTGGATATGCATACCCTGAGCCAGCTTTTCCTTTACCTCGTCGAAATTGGAGCATTCATGGTCGCTGAAGGGTCCGGCCAGACAGTAGGCCTGCAACGCCCTGCCGGAAAGCAGGGGCGCGTGGCCGTCGATGGGCCGGTCCCGGAAGGCCAGCAGCTTATCCAGCATGGCCTCGTCCGCGCCGGTCACGGCCACGTAATCCATGACCTCGCCCAGACCCAGCACCCGCGGTTCGTGAGCCAAAGTCAGCAGGTCCACGGCGGAAAGGCTGGCGCCGCTGGTCTCGAAGCAGGTAGCGGGCACGCAGGAAGGCAGCATGAAAAAGACGGTGAGAGGCAGGCCCTCGGTCTGATCCAGCATATAGCGGATGCCGACGAGACCGGCCACGTTGGCGATCTCATGGGGATCGGCGATGACCGTGGTAGTGCCCTGCCGGAGCACGGTGTCGGCAAAACGGGCCGGATGAGCCATGGAGGATTCGATGTGCATGTGGCCGTCGATGAGTCCGGGAGCCAGATAGGCGCCGGAGGCGTCTATGTCCTGCTCCCCCTGCCAGTCGCCGCCCACGCCCAGCACCACGCCGTCGGCTATGCCCACGTCGGCTTCTTCGATGGTGTCGGTGAACACGTTGACCACACGGGCGTTGCGGATCACCAGCTCGGCCCGGCCGCCCTTGAGGGCGCTTATCCGGCGGGTCAGTTTTTGCTTATCCATAAGCCGTCTCCTTACAGCAAAGGCAGGCCGGAGCCTGCCTTTGGGTAATCACATATGTCAGGCGCTGATGCCGCGGGGATGCTCCCTGCCGGGCCCTGCCCGGCCGCCTTACCTCTCCTCTCGGAAATAGGAGAGGCCCAAGGAAGCCGGCCCCATGTCCCGCTTGCGGCGGATGCTGACGATGACCAGCACCGCGATGGTGACGATGTAGGGCAGCATCTTGAATATCTCCTGGGAAGCGCGGTTCAGACCCTGGATGTAGTAGTAGAGCCAGAACAGCACGCCGAACAGGTAGGAGCCCCAGGTGGCGTTGACCGGCTTCCACAGGGCGAAGATGACCAGAGCCACGGCCAGCCAGCCCAGGGTCTCGATGGCGCCGTCGTTGGCCCAGGTGCCCTTGATGTAGTCCATGACGTAATAGAGGCCGCCCAGGCCGGAAATGCCCGCGCCGATGCAGGTAGCCAGATACTTATACTTGGTGACGTTGATGCCGGCCGCGTCCGCCGTGGCCGGACTTTCGCCCACGGCGCGGAGGTTCAGTCCCGTATGGGTGCGGTTGAGGAACCAGGTGGCCAGGATGGCCAGGATGATGGCCAGATAGACCATGAAGCCGTAGCCCAGCACCGCCTTCATCATGGGGCTCATGGAGGAGACCCCCGGCAGGGTGGCCCGGTACACGCTGGAGGTGCGGGCCACGGAGATCTGGCCCACGCCGCCGGCCAGCTTGTTCAGGGAGCCGCCGAAGAAATTGGCCACGCCGCCGCCGAAAATGGTCAGGGTCAGGCCGGTGACGTTCTGGTTCACGCGCAGGCTGATGGTGAGGATGGAGAAGATCAGCCCGCCCAGGGCCGCCGCCAGGAAGGCCGCGCCGAAGGAGAGGATGAAGGAGACCAGCCGGCTGGGATCGGCCACGGAATTCTCATAGAGGAAGGCCACGGCCAGACCGGCGATGCCGCCCAGGTACATGATGCCGGGCACGCCCAGGTTCAGGTTGCCGGATTTCTCGGTGATGATCTCGCCGATGGCGCCGTACATGATGACGGTGCCGAAGACCACGGCGGCCTGGATGAGGGAAGCCCACTGCGCGCTTGTCATATCATTCCACCTCCTTGTGATGGCCGCGGAAGATCAGGCGGTAGTTGATGAAGAACTCGCTGCCCAGGATGAAGAAGAGGATGATGCCGGTGATCATTTCCGAGGCGTAGTCGTTCAGGTTGTAGGCGGTGGCGATCTCGATGGCGCCCTTGTCCAGGAAGACCAGCAGCAGGGAAATGAGGATCATGGTGAAGGTGTTGAATTTGGCCAGCCAGGCCACGATGATGGCGGTGAAGCCGCGGCCCCCGGCGGTGGAGGTGGAGATGGTGTGGGAGGCGCCGGACACGGCAATGAAGCCGGCCAGACCGCAGATGGCGCCGGAGATGATCATGGTGCGGATGAAGACCTTGCCCACGCTGATGCCGGCGTAGCGGGCCGTGTTCTGGGATTCGCCCACCACGGCGATCTCATAGCCCTGCTTGGAATCGCGCAGGTAGAAGAACATGGCCACGGTGATGATCATGACGATGATCACGTTCAGGGCGTAGGCCTGACCGAACAGGGAGGGGAACCAGCCGGCGTGAGTGGTCTGGTTGATGACGCCGATGCTGTTGGAGCCGGGCGGGTTCTCCCACTTGGCCACGCAGAAGGAGGTCAGCTGGATGGCCACGTAGTTCATCATCAGGGTGAACAGGGTCTCGTTGGTGTTCCAGCGGGCCTTGAACAGGGCGGGTATCACGCCCCAGACGGCGCCGGCCAAAAGGGAGGCCGCCAGCATGACCAGAAAGAGCACGGGGCCGGGGAGCTGGGGCAGGTAGATCATGCAGGCCGCGGTGACGATGCCGCCCACCAGGATCTGCCCTTCGGCGCCGATATTCCAGAATTTCATTTTGAAGGCCGGGGCCAGACCCACGGCGATGCACAGCAACATCATCACGTCGCGGGCGGTGATCCAGGCCCGGCGGGAGGAACCGAAGGCGCCCTTCCACATGGAAACGTAGACCTGGAGCGGGTTCATCTTGACGATGCTGTAGATGAGGATGGCGCAGACCACCAGGGCCAGCAGCAGACTGATCAGGCGGATGGCCCAGGCCTTGGGCTTGGAGATGGTGCTGCGCTTGGCGATGCGCACCAGCGGGTCTTTGCCGCCGTGGATATCGCTCATGCTTCCGCCTCCTTCCAGTTCAGATGGGTCATCATCAGACCGACCTGCTCCTTGGTGACGGAGGCCCCGTCCACGATGCCGCTGATCTGCCCGGCGCACAGCACCAGGATGCGGTCAGCCAGCTCCAACAGGACGTCCAGGTCCTCGCCCACGTAGAGCACGGCCACGCCCTTTTGCTTTTGTTCGTTCAGCAGGCGGTAGATGGTATAAGAGGTGTTGATATCCAGACCGCGCACGGCGTAGGCGGTCATCAGCACGGTGGGATCGGCGGCGATCTCCCGGCCCACCAGCACCTTTTGCACGTTGCCGCCGGAAAGACGGCGCACCGGGTAATTGATGCCCGGGGTCATCACTTCCAGCTGCTCCTTGATATCGGTAGCCAGCTTGCTGGAGGGACGGCGGTCCACCAGAGGGCCGTGGCCGCGTCCGTAGGTCTTCAGCATCATGTTGCCGGTCATACCCATGGTGCCCACCAGGCCCATGCCCAGCCGGTCCTCGGGCACGAAGGACAGATGCACGCCCAGCTGGCGTATTTTCAGCGGGTCCAGGCCGCACAGATCGTGCTCTTTGCCGCTTTCCGGTTCGATGTACACCACCCGGCTGCCCGGTTCCACGTTCTGCAGACCGGCGATGGCCTCCAGCAGCTCCTTCTGGCCGGAGCCGGAGATGCCGGCCACGCCCAAGATCTCGCCGCTGCGCAGGGTAAAGGTGGCGTCGCTCAAAACGGTGACGCCTTCTTTGTCCTTGACCGTCAGGTGCTCCACCCGGAGCCGGTCCTGGGGGTCTACCGGCGCGGGCCGGTCTATGTTCAGCTTCACGGCCCGGCCCACCATCATGTCGGTGAGCTTCTGGGGGTCTGTGTCGCAGGTGGCCACGTCGCCGATGTACTGGCCCTTGCGCAGCACGGCCACCCGGTCTGACACGTCCATCACCTCGTGCAGCTTGTGGGTGATGATGACGATGGCCTTGCCGTCGGCCTTCATGTTGCGCATGACGGCGAACAGCTTATCCGTTTCCTGGGGGGTCAGCACGGCGGTGGGCTCATCCAGGATGAGGATATCCGCCCCGCGGTACAGCACTTTGACTATCTCCAAAGTCTGCTTCTGAGAAACGGACATATCGCACACCAGCTGGTTGGGGTCCACGTCGAAGCCGTAGCGGTCGCAGATCTCCCGCACCTTGCGGCCCACCTCTTTCAGGTCCAGCCGGCCCTTGCCTTCCAGACCCAGCACGATGTTTTCGGCGGCGGTGAACACGTCCACCAGCTTGAAATGCTGATGGATCATGCCGATGCCCAGCTCGAAAGCGTCCTTGGGCGAGCTGATGGTGACTTCCTGCCCGTTGACGAAGATCTGGCCCCCGTCGGGGAAGTAGATGCCGGAGAGCATGTTCATCAGCGTGGTCTTGCCGGAGCCGTTTTCGCCCAGCAGGGAGAGAATCTCCCCTTTATTGATGGTCAGCGAGACCTTGTCGTTGGCGACGACCGGGCCGAAGGTTTTGGTGATATCTTTCATTTGAACGGCGCATGCCTGTTCCAAATGCCTCACCCTTTCTTATGTGTTGAAAACTACGGAATAAATGCAAATAAATATGATTAATTATAACACAGTTGCCACCCGCCCGCAATAAGGGCTTGTCCGCCGCGGGCAAAATGGGCGCAAAAAAAGGAAGCTCCGGAGAGCTTCCTTTTTACGTTTATGTTCCTTGCGGCGCTGAGCTTAGTTCAGCGGAACTTCTAACTGAACGTCAGTTTAGTTAAGTTCTTTGATGCCGTCGATGCGCAGGGAGAAGTAAGGAGCGGAGCGCAGGGTGGATTCATGGAAGATGCCGTCCTCGATGGCTTCGCCTTCATCGCCCACGAAGTCGCCGTCCACGTCGATGGCCATGAAGCTGGTCACGGTCTCGCCGTTCACGGTGAAGTTGGCGCAGTCGAACACGTTGATGGAACCGTCGATCAGGCCGGCGATGACTTCATCGACCTTCTCCTGGGTGCCTTCAGCGCAGGAGGGACCGAGCTCGGAGATCATGACGGCGCCGTCGGCATAGCCCTTGGCCCAGTCGGTGTCGATCTCTTCGCCGTTCAGCGCGGCGCCGATGGCGTAGGTGTAGTAGACGGACCAGTCGTTCTGAGCGGAGGTCAGAGCCGCGTCGGGAGCGACGGCCAGCATGTCTACGTTATAACCAACGTGATAAACGGTGGTGCCGGCTTCCAGAGCGGCCTGAGCAGCGGAGGGAGCGCCGGAGGAGTCGGCGTGCTGAGAGGTGATGATGCAGCCGTCGGCGATCAGAGCGTTCTCAGCTTCGGCTTCCTTGGTGATGTCGAACCAGGAGTTGGTGTACTGGACTTCCATGGCCACGTTTTCCACGATGGACTTGACGCCCAGGTAGAAGGCGGTGTAACCGGAGACCACTTCAGCGTAGGGGTAAGCGCCGACGTAACCGATCTTGTAATTGCCGTCAGCGTCGATGGCGGAAGCGGGGACCTTACCTTCGTCGATCAGTTCCTGCAGCTTCAGGCCGGCCACCACGCCGCCTACGTAACGGGATTCATAGGTGTAGTTGAAAGCGTTCTTGAAGTTGGGCAGGCCGGACAGGGCCGCGGTGTCGCCGGTCATGGAAATGAAGGTGACGTCCGGGCATTCGGCGGCAGCCTGCTGCGCATAGGACTGATGGCCGTAGCTGTTGGTGATCACCAGCGTGCAGCCCTGGTCCACCAGGTCGATGCAGGCGTCGTAGCAGCTTTCATCCTCGGGAACGACATACTTCCAGACCACCTGGTTGGAATCGGTATGGTCGATGCCCAGAGATTCGCAGGCCTTCTGGATGCCTTCCATATGGGCCCAGGTATAGCCCTCGTTCTCGTCGCCGACCAGGACGACGCCCAGCTTGAAATCGCCGGTCTCGGCGGCTTCGCCGGATTCTTCGGGAGTGTCCTCAGCGGGCTCGTCGCCACCGCCGCCGCAGGCGGCAAAGGTGAAGACCAGAGCCAGACCCAGGAGCAGAACTAACAGCTTCTTCATGTTTCTCTCTCCTTTTCTTTGCGTTTTTTATTTACTGCTGTGTTACTTAGCAACGTCCTTCGTTGTTCCAAAACAACGCCAATACTATACACCTTTAGCCCAAAACTGTAAAGCTAAAAAATTATTTCGAACAATTAAAAAATGATATACTTGCTCCGTGCCGCATGGCGCCGGCGTCACTTGCCTTTGCGCAGATAGCAATACCAGTAGACGCAGCCCACCAGGATGGAGCCGCCCACGATATTGCCCAAGGTCACGGGGAGCAGGTTGCGCAGGAAAAAGGCGCTCCAGGTCAGGCCGGAGATATCCACCCCCGCCTCCACCGCCTGGGCCGCGAAGGCCGGGTTTGCCGCGGCCGCCAGGCCGGCGGGTATGTAGTACATATTGGCTACGCTGTGCTCGAAGCCGGACAGCACGAACAGCATGATGGGGAAAAAGAGACCGGCCAGCTTGCCGCCTACCGAATCCGCGGCGAAGCTGATCCACACGGCGATGCAGACCAGGAAGTTGCAGCATACGCCCAGACAAAAGGCCGCAGGGAAGCTCAAGCCCGCCTTGGCAGCGGCCACTTTGATGGTGGTCACAGCCAGCTGGCCGGAGAACAGGCCCCATTGACCGCCGCCGGCGGCCAGGGCCACGATGAGCAGGGAGCCCAGCAGGTTGCCGATGTAGACGAATAACCAGTTGCGCAGCAGGCCGCCCCAGCCGATCTCCTTTTGCAGCAGGGGGATGACCAACAGGCAGTTGCCGGTGAACAGCTCGGAGCCGGCCAGCAGCACCATGGCCAGACCGCCGGGGAAGACGCAGGCCGAGGCCAGCTTGCCCAGGCTGGGGTTCTGTACAGTGGAAAGAGCAGTGTTGGCGCCCACGGCGGCCAGAGCGATGAAGGCGCCGGCGAGCATGCCCAAAGCCAGCATGCGGCCGACGGGCAGGGCCGCCTTGCCCTTGCCTATGCTGACATAACGTTCCGCGACTTCTTTGGGTGAAAGCATGGTCCCTCTCCTGAAAAAACCTGTCGTGATATGGGATATTATATCAGAAAAAACGGGAAAAGCAAAGCGTCAGATTGACGAAACCCGGCGCTTAGTCTATAATTTGAGATAGGACGTTTCTGCAGTGACCTGCGTGTATATACCGGCCCTGAACGCGCCGGAGGCAAGGAGAAAACCATGACCAAGATCGACGAAGTACGCTCCGCCATGATGGCCGCCCTGAAAGCGGGCGACAAGCCCAGAAAAGAAGCTCTGTCCCTGCTGCTGTCCGCTTTGAAGGCCAAAGCCATCGACAAACGGGCCGACCTGACGGAGGAAGAAGAGAACGCCATAGTTTACAAGGAGATCAAAGAGGCCAAAGAGACCCTGGACTCCACCCCGGCTGATCACGCCGACATCATCGAGGAATGCCGCAGCCGCATCGCCGTGTGGTCGGATTTCGCCCCCCAGAGGCTGGACGAGGAGCAGACCCGGGCCGCGGTGAAGGAATTCCTGGCCGAGATCGGCCTTCCGCATCCCACCCCCAGGGACATGGGCAAGATCATGAAGCCGCTCCTGGCCAAGCTGCAGGGCCAGGCCGAAGGCGGCATGGTCAGCCGCATCCTGAAAGAGTTCATGGAATAGCCGCAAGGGCTCCCCTTGCTTTGACGGAAAAACGCTGCGCTGTGAGCGATCCGCCGCAGCGTTGCCACTTTGAGGTGCTTTTATGAAACTGCCGCCCCGGGAAAAACTTACCGGCGCACTGCTGCTGCTGGGCTGCATACTGGTGGGGCTGGCCATCTTCGTGCTGCTGTGCGAATACGGCCTGCACTGGCTGGGCGTGGCCCTACGGGGCCTGGGCCTCATCGCCATGCCCTTCGTCATCGCCTGGCTGCTGGCGCGGCTGACCCGGCCCCTGGTCGCTTTTCTGAAAAAACGCCTGCGCCTGCCCGCCGGAGTGGCCGCTCTCATCATCACCCTGCTGGTGCTGGCCGTTACCGCGGGTCTGATCTGGATGCTCTACGCCATCGCCGTCAGCCTGCTGACCCAGCTGTCGGACCTGCTGTCCAACGCGGACGTGATGTGGGAAGGCCTCTACGAACAGGCGGAGGAATTCTACGTGGCCCTGGGGCTGGATTTCGACACCATCCAGAACTATCTGGGCCGGGGCACGGAACAGCTGTCCAGTCTGGCCCTGCGCCTGCTGCGCGGCCTGCTCAACCTGGCCGCCGCCACGCCCCAGATACTGATCATCTTCGCCATCACCCTCATCGCCACCTATTACTGGTGCCGGGATGAGGAAAAGGTCAACGCCATGATCAGCCACGCCCTGCCCGGCCGGGGCGGACATATCTATAAAGAAGTGACCGAGATCGTGGGCGGCTATGCCAAGCTCATCCTCATTCTGATGCTGGTGGCCATGGTCATCTCCGTGGCAGGCCTGCTCATCTGCGGCTTTGATAACGCCCTGAATATCGGCCTGCTCATCGGCTGCTTCAACATCGTGCCCTCCCTGGGCCCGGCCGTCATCCTCATCCCCTGGGCCCTGTGGTGCCTGATCCAGGGCAAATACAAACTGACGGTCGGCCTGCTGGTCATCTGGGGCCTGATCGTGCTTTCCCGCTATCTCATCCTGCCCCGCATGATGGACAGCTCCCAGGGCATCCATCCCCTGGCCACTCTGGCCTCGCTCTTCGTAGGCCTGATGCTGTTCGGCGTGGTCGGCATCGTGCTGGGCCCGGTCATCCTGGCCATCGCCCTTTCCCTGTTCCGTCAGCTGCGGAACCGGCCCCTGCTCACCTCGAAATAACCTTCACGTCCACCCGTCAAGCAAGGAGGTATCCCCATGAAAAATCTGCTGGCTGCCGTCAACCGCGGCAACACCGTCGCCGCCCTGATCTTTTTGGTGCTGGGCCTGTTTCTGATCATCTTTCCCGAAGTCTCCAGCTCGGTCCTGTGCTATCTGGTCTTCGCCGTGCTGCTGCTGGACGGACTGCGGCACGTGATCTGCTATTTCCGCGGCCAGCCCAGCGAAGCTCTGGCCGGTTACGATCTGGCTCTGGGCGCCTGCGAGATACTGCTGGCCCTGTTCGTGCTTATCCGGCAGGGCGTCATGCTGACCCTGCTCCCCATCTGCCTGGGCGTGGCTCTGGTGGTCAGCGGCGTCATCCGCCTGCAGCGGGCTTTCGACCTGCACCGGGCCGGCTTCCCCTCCTGGCGCACGGTGCTGGTCCTGGGCGCGGTGGTGGCTTTGTTGGGCCTGCTGATGCTGATCAATCCCTTCGCCACCTCCAAGCTGCTGCTGATCTTCCTGGGCGTGGCCATGGTCATCAACGCCGGCTGCCTGCTGTGGACCGCCTGGTGTGTGCGTCAACTTGACAGTTGACTGCCGGCTTGACAGTTGACCGTCAGCTTGACAGTTGACCGTCATATTGACGGTCGGCCGCTATCTGAATAAGACGAGCCTGCCAGCCGCCGGCCTATGCCGGCGGTTTCCCTTTCCGGGCGCAAAAGGGCGGGCCGCGTACGGGCATTGCTTTTACGCAGCATATCGAATATAATAATGTCCTGCCCACCTACCTGTTTACAGCTATATTCCTGCGTAAGGGAGGTATGAAGCATGATTTGCCCCAAATGCGGAAAATATGTGGCCGATTACTGCCTCTATTGCTGGTCCTGCGGTCAGTCCCTGACCCCGCCGGAACCGGAACTTAGCGCCGGGCCGGAAGAGGACGGTCCCGACGAAAAGGCCATAGAAGATATCCCCGCCTCTGTCGAGTTTGACGAAGAAGCTGCGCGGGCGCAGGAAGCCGCGCCGGCGCAGGAAGCCGCGCCGGCGCAAGAAGTTGCGTCTGCCGAGGAAGAAGAGTTCGGCGGCGATGAGTCCGACGCCGGTTCCCACGACGCCGCAACGGAAGAAGAGCCTGCCTGCGCTGACGCTGCCGACGCTGACGCTGCCGGCCCCGCCCCGGAGGAAGGGGCCAGCCCTGAAGCGGAAGGCGCAGCCCAGGAAACCGCCCCTGCCAAAACGGCGAACATAAAGCCCGCGCCGGACAAGGTCTCCTACAAGCCTCTGCGCAACCTGATCCTGGGCGCTCTCATCCTGGCCCTGCTGTTGCTGGGCTGGTTCCTGCTGCTTTCCCCCTCCGCCCGCTTCGACCGCAACATGAGCAAGGCCGAGGCCTGCATGGCGGACAGCGATTATCAGGGCGCGCTGGAGCATTACGCCAAAGCCGCGGCCATCGAGCCCACGGTGGAGGCCCTGCAGGGCCAGGCCGCGGCCTGCCTCAATCTGGGCGATACCGACGGGGCCCTGGCCTGCTATGAGCAGCTGCTGGCGCAGGAGCCGGAGCTGGAAGCGGTCTACGCTGCCATAGCCGAGGTCTATCAGGCCCGGGGCGAATACCGCGAGGCCCTGAACGCCCTGGATCAGGGCATTGAGAACACCTCCTCCGCCACGCTGCAAAAGCAGCTGGACGCCCTCCTCTCCCAGCTGGGCATCACCGACTACACCGCCGAGGAGGTGGCCGCCGCGGACAACATCT